>WGAH01000965.1 GCA_015489145.1 Deltaproteobacteria bacterium | reverse complement strand
CGGCGATGGCCTCCAGCTCGTCGGCCAGGTCGGCGGCGCTGCCCAGGCGGGCGTCGCGGTCGACCTCCAGCAGCCGCTCCAGCAGGCGCAGGGTGCGCGGCGACAGGTCGGGGCGGTGCTCGGCGATCGGCACCGGCGGGCCGATCATGCGCTTGCGCCAGACCTCGCGCTCGGTCTCGCCGGGGAAGGGGTTGGCGCCGGCCAGCGCCTTGTAGAGCGTCACCCCCATCGCGTAGAGGTCGGCGCGGTGGTCGATCGCCACCCCGTCGAGCTGCTCGGGCGCCATGTACTGGAGCTTGCCCTTGACCACGCCGGTGCGCGTCCGCACCGAGCGGCCGGCGGCGCGGGCGATGCCGAAGTCGATGAGCTTGGGCACGCCGTCGCGCGACACCAGGATGTTGTCGAGGCTGATGTCGCGGTGGACCAGCCCGAGGGGGGAACCGTCGTCGCCGGTGAGCGCGTGGGCGGCGGCGAGGCCCCGGGCCACGTCCGCGAGCAGCCCCGCGACGTGCTTTTCGGGGACCGGGCCGTCCTGCCGCGCCAGCGCCACGAGCCGACCCAGCGACAACCCGTCGACGTACTCCATGACGAGGACGAGCCGACCGCCGATCTCCTCGACGCCGAACACCTGGATGAGGTTCGGGTGGGAGAGGCGGGCCGACAGGCGCGCCTCCTCCATGAACATCGCGGCGAAGTGGGGGTCGCGGGCGTGCTCCGGGCGCACGACCTTGGCGACCACCCGCTTGGAGAACCCCCCGGCGCCGCCGAGGCGGCAGAGGTAGACATCCGCCATGCCGCCGCTGCCGAGCTTTCGGACGACCTCGAGCCGGGACCCGGGGGATTCCTGCACGCCGGTCCCTCCCGTCCGCGGGCCTCCTCCCGTCGGGGGCTCGCCTCCGGGCGGATCTATCACGGGTGGAGCTTGCCGCCCGGGGGACCGTCGCACTTGTGGCAGGCGTTGCAGGAGCCGTTGTCGACCTGGGTGGACATGCTGATCACGTTGCCGTCCAGCTCGACCTCGGCCGAGAGCGGAGGCACGAGGTCCTCCCGGGTGTAGAAGTTGCCCGCGCTCGAGGTGGTCAGCTCGACGGTGGTGCCGGTGGAGTCCGTGATGCGGACGATGGCGCCGCCCTGGCCGCTCGTGCCCTGGAGGTCGGTGAACACGGTGCCCGCCGCGGACCACCACTTGTCGGCCTCGTCCTCTTCTTCGAGGTTGCCGGGGGAGTGGCAGGCGATGCAGTCGGAGCCGGGCAGCATGTTCCGGCCCTCGCCGCCGCAGGTGCCGGGCGCGCAGTCCTCGTTGTCGGTGTTGCAGTCGGCGGCGGCCCCGCCGTCCCCGGCGGCCCCGCCGTCCCCGGCCACGCCGGTGTCGCCGGCGGACGAGCCGGTGTCGGCGGTCTTGCCGTCGCCGCAAGCGGCCAGGGCGAAGCCGGCCGCGATCCAGATCCCGAACAGCGCGTGTCGCATCCTCATCCTCCTGGGGTGTCCGGCCGGGCGGTTCGCCGCGACCGGCTACGGCCTATCCAGCGCCGGAGGCAGGAAAAATGAGAAGACGCTGAGAGCGTGGAGCCCCGGGGGGTGCGCCGGTCGGCGGGGAAGGGCCTTGCGGGCGGAATCTCGACCGCGCGGGTCCTGGTTTTGCGAGAACATCGCTATACACGCGATCCTCGTGGTAGACTGATCCGTGCCGGGCCGCTCCCGCACTCCAGCCGCGTCGCCGCCGATCCGTTCCCGCTGTTGAACGCCCGGGATCCATCCAACCCCAGCGGACCCGCTCGATGGAGTCGCCATGCGGCACGATCCGAACCCGACCCCCCGCCGCGGGAGCATCGCGCTGGCCCTCGCCCTCGGCCTGCCGATCCTCCTCGGCGTGTCCGCCCTCGTGCTGGACACCGGCTACGCCTGGGTGGTGCGCCACCAGCTCCAGAACCGGGTGGACGCCGCCGCCCACGCCGCCGTCCTCGACCTGGACGGCACCGAGGCGGGCATGGAGGCCGCCCTCGAGACCGCCCTGCGCGTCGCCGGCGAGAACCCGGTCTGGGGCGACAGCGCCATCGACGAAGACGACGTGATCTTCGGCACCTGGGACGAGACCACCGGCACCTTCACCGAGAGCGACGACCCCGCCGAGGTGGACGCCATCCGCATCGTCGGCAGCGCCGACGAGGTCGGCTTCGGCTTCGCCCGCCTCGCCTTCGGCCGCGACGGCATTCCCGTCTCGGCCCGCGCCACCGTCGTGCAGGGGCCCGGCGAGGCGAGCACCGGCGACACCGGGGGGCCCGGCCTCGCCAACGGCCACTTCGACTACGACACCACCGACGCCGACGACTGCGAGGAGGAATCCGGGGGCGGCGGCCACCACGGCGGCCACCACGACGGCCACCACGGTCACCACGACAAGAAGAAGAAGCACGACGACGGCGAGGACGACGGGGAGGACGACGACTCGGACAGCGATTCCGAGAGCGACTCCGACAGCGACGGGCACGGGGGCTGCCACGACGACGAGGACACCGGCTCCTCGCTGCCCGACACCTGCACGACCACGAGCAAGCACACCCACGAGTACGACGACAAGTACGACGTGACCGGGGTGGACTTCTTCGCGGCCGAGGAATCGGCGCACGTCGACATCGACGAGGCCTTCGACGGCTCGCAGAACTTCAAGATCATCGTCGCCAACGCCGACCTCTCGCCGGGCGCGGTGCTGACGATCAACGGCGAGAGCTGGAACGTCACCGAGTACGACGACCTCGAAACCGACGAGCTCACCGTGTGGAGCATCGACGGCGGCGGCGTCGGCGAGCAGCTCACCGACTTCAGCATCGAGTTCGACGTGGACGCCATCGCGAGCTGCGAGCTGATGCCGACCAACACCGGCGACGTGCGCGCCAACACCGAGGGGCCGAACGGCGAGTGGCGGAACGGCGCGCTCACGATCCAGGCCGTGGCGGTGGACGATGACGGCAACGACGACTTCACCACCGACCTCGACAAGAGCGCCGGCGGCGTGCAGGGCGTGGCGACCCCCGCCACCGGGCTGCTGTGGGAGGCCACCTTCTTCTGGCACTGGGACGGCCCGTCCTACCACGAGAGCGACTGGCAGGACTGGTACGACGACCTCGTCTGCACCCGCCCGCGCTTCGTGGAGTAGGCCGTGCCCCGCGTACCCTTCCACAAGCGGCGGCGGGGGGCCTCGGCCCTGGAGCTCGCGCTGGTCACGCCGGTGATCGTGCTCCTCGCGACCTCGATCCTCGACTGGGCCTGGTACTTCCACGAGCAGACGCTGGTGCTGGAGGCGGTGCACGACAGCGCCCGCAAGGGGGCGACCACCAACCAGGACGCCGACCCGGAGGGCGAGGCGCTCGCCCTGCTCCAGCAACGGCTCGCGGCCTGGAACCTCGACAGCGACGAGGCCACGCTGGACGCCTCCCTGAGCGGGTCCTCGCCCGACACCGAGATCACCGTGAGCGCCTCGATTCCCTTCCGCGGGCTCACCGGCATCGCCCTCACCCCCGACGCCGTCGAGGCCACGATGACCATGCGCCTCGAGGACAACTGAGCCGCGGCGGTAGACGCGGCATCCTGCCGCGTCCTCCGCAGCGATGGGCGTGCCGGCCGGCGCTCCTCCACCTCTCCCGGGCTCTCCGGCGGGTCGGTGGCAGGTCGAAAAGACCCGGCTTAGGCTGCTCCCGGCACGTTCCCACCCGCAGGGAGGAGCCGCCGTGGGTCACGATCACCACCACGCCCCCCGCGACTTCGGTCGCGCCTTCCTGATCGGCATCCTCCTCAACACGGTCTACGTCGTCGTCGAGGCGGGGGTCGGCCTCGCCATCGGCTCGATGGGGCTCGTCGCCGACGCCGGCCACAACGCCAGCGACGTGCTCAGCCTCGTCGTCGCCTGGATCGCCGCCCGCATGGCCCGCCGGGCGCCCTCGCCGCGCTTCACCTACGGCTGGCGCCGCGGCACGATCCTCGCCTCCCTGTTCAACGCCCAGCTCCTGTTCGTGGCGATGGGCATGGTGGCCTGGGAGGCGATCGAGCGCCTGCGCGAGCCGGTGGCGGTCCCGGGCGGCGTCATCGTCGCGGTCACCGCGGTGGGCCTGGTCGTGAACTTCGGCACGGCCTTCCTGTTCACCGGCGGCAGGGGCGACCTCAACATCCGGGGCGCCTACCTGCACATGCTCGCCGACGGGCTGGTCACCCTCGGCGTGCTCGCCGCGGGGCTGGCGATTCGCTTCACCGGGCTGGCCTGGCTCGACCCGGCCATCGCCCTGGTCATCGTCGCCATCGTGCTCTGGAGCACCTGGGACCTGTTCACCGGCGGCCTGCGCCTCGCCCTGGACGCGGTGCCCGAGGGCATCGACGTCGACGCCGTCCACGCGGCGCTGGCCGGCATTCCCGGGGTGGTGGACGTCCACGACCTGCACGTCTGGCCGATGAGCACCACCGAGGCGGCGCTGACGGCCCACCTCGTCGTCGACGACCACGGCCAGGGCAACCACGACGTGCTGGAGCGGGCCCGCGACCGGCTCGCCGACGACTTCCACCTGCACCACGTCACGATCCAGCTCGAGTGCCGCGCCGCCGCGCGCCACGGCGCTGAGGGCTCCTGCTCGCCGGTGCTGGCGGGCGAGCCGGCCCCGGGCTGACGGGCGGCCCGGGAACCTTCAGGCCAGCGCCGCCGCGAGGGCGTCGGCCTGCTCGGCCGCCCGCTCGAAGAAGGACGCCACGATGTCGGCCGGCACGCCGGTGATGCGCGCCGCGCGCTCGGCTTCGGATTCCAGGTCCTCGGGCGGCTCCCGGTGGGGCCCGATGTCCGAGACCGCCACCAGCGGCGCGGGCAGCTCCGCCTCCTCCGCCGCGTGGTGGGCCTGGACCGCCTCGGCCAGCGTGTCGGGCAGGCCCCAGGCGACCGCGGCCCAGGCCCCCACCTCGGCGTGGTCGAAGCCGAAGACCTCCCGCTCCAGCTCGGCGATGGTGCCCCGGCCCGCGCGGCTCTCGGCGAGGATGCGGGCGTAGTCCTCCGGGCGGTGGTCGGCGAGGATCGGCATCCCGAGGTCGAGCAGGAGCCCGGCGGTGAACAGGCGGGAGCCGAGGGTGGGGGCGAGGACGCGGGACAGCTCCCGGGCGAGGAGGGCGCGGACGGCGCTCACCTGCCAGAAGGCGTACAGGTCCAGGGCCTTGCGCGCCCCCTTGGGAAGCGCCGGGCCCACCATCGCCCCGAGCACGAGGCCCTCGAGGGTGGCCGTGCCGAGCAGGGCGACGGCGCGGGGCAGGTCGTCGATCTTCTTGCGAAAACCGAAGCAGGGGGTGTTGGCCATGGCGAGCACGCGCACGCTGAGCCCGGGATCGGCGGCCACCAGCGCCGTGACCCGCCTGAGGTCGACCTCCTCGGACTGCAGCTCGTCGAGGAGCCGGGCGGCGACGGCCGAGAAGGCCGGCACCTCGTAGCGGGCGGCGAGGGCGCGCAGGCGGCGGCGGGCGAACATGCGGGAGAACACGGCTGGAGCCTCCGATCAGTCGGCGCGGCGCGCCATGCGGTTGGCGATGATGGCCATGAGCCCGCCCAGGCCGACGTAGCCGAGGAGGACCTGCACCATGACCGCGGCCTGGGCGGCGGTCGAGACCGGGCGGATGTCGCCGTAGCCGAGGGTGGTGAGGGTGACGAGGCTGAAGTAGAGCGGCGACAGGGCGGTGGGGCGCGGGCCCCAGTCCACGTCGGCGCGGCTGTAGAAGATCGCGAACAGGAGGGCGAGGGCGAGGTTCCAGGCCATCCAGCGGCCGATGCCGCGGCCGCAGTCCGAGGTGATCCACCACAGCCGGTAGATCCACTCGGCGCCGCGCCCCTGGCGGCGGAACTCCCACAGGTAGTTCTCGTCGTCGATGTGCCGCCGCAGGAGCAGGGCGCCGGTCCAGTTCACGCCCCGCACGTCGACGCCGATCCAGCGGGCCCGGGCGAAGCCCTGGAGGCCCCGCAGCGCGGCGTTGCCGAGGTTCGCCCCGTCGAAGGCCGCGCCGGCGACGCGGGCGCGCACCAGGTCGGCGCCGTGCAGGTCCGCGCGGTCGAACACGGCTCCGCGCAGGTCGGCCTCCCGCAGGCGGGCCTTCCGCAGGATCGCGGAGCAGGCGTCGGCCCCGCGCAGGTCCGCGGCGACGAGGCTCGCGCCCTCGAGGTTCGCGCGCTGGAGGACGGCCCGGCGCAGGCTGGCCGCCCCGAGCCGCGCCCCCCGCGCCGAGCACTCCGACAGGTCGGCGCCGTCGAGCCGCACGCGGTTGGCCTTCACGCCGTCGAGGCGGGCCCCGACGAGGCGGGCCCCGGTCAGGTCGGCGCCGGTCAGGTTCGCCCCGGCGAGGTCGGCCTCGGTGAGGTCGGCGCCGTGCAGATCCCGGCCGCTGAGGTCCTGCCCCGCGAGGTCGCGCCCGCGCAGGTCGAGGCCCGGGCGGGACGGCCTGCCCGCCTCCGCCCCCCAGAGCTGTCGCACCGCGCCGAGCCCGGTCGCCGCCATCGAGCCGCCTCCCGATCCGGTCATCGGTCCGCCGGCGGCCGGCTTGAGGGGCCCGGCGGCGGGCGGACAGCTCGCGGCGGCGGTGCTACCTTCCCGCCG
>WGAH01000964.1 GCA_015489145.1 Deltaproteobacteria bacterium | reverse complement strand
GCCCGCGACATGCAGGACACCTCGGCGAAGCTCGCCGCCGACCTGCTCCGCGAGCAGCCTGCGGAGCAGGTCGGCGGCGAGCTTCGCCGAGGTGTCCTGCATGTCGCGGGCGTTGCGGTAGGCGAACAGGCAGCGGTAGCAGCCGTCGCGTTCCGGGTCGTTCCAGCACGCGCAGCCTTCGAGGCGGGCGAGCGCCAGGGCCATCGCCTCGAACAGCGGCAGGGGCGCGCCGGCCTCGGCCGGGGTGACGAGCTGGCGCAGGTAGCCGGTGCCCCCCGGCACGGTGTCGTAGAGCACGAGGTACTGCTTGCGAAGCGCGCCGCCCTCGGCCGGCTCGTCGTAGACGGTGACGCGGAGGTGGTCCACCGAGCCGCCGAACTTCGCCTCCAGCCCCATCTGCAACGCGGCGACGAAGGAGTGAAGCTGATCCCTCGCGCCGCTGTCGGCGATGGGGAGGAGCAGGCGCAGGGCCTCGGAGGCGAACTCGCGGTAGAGGTAGAGGCAGCGCTCGAAGCGCTGCTTCGCGCCGGGCCGCCGCGACGGGCAGGACAGGGCGTGCTCCGGCTCGGGCTCGGGGCCGCCGGGGCGGCGCCGGGGCTGCACCTTGCCGCAGACGGCGCACACCTCGAAGCCCGGCCGCACCCCCTCGCTGCCGGCGATGGTGCTCTTGCCTCCCTGGTCGGTCAGCTCGCCGAAGTTGATGTCGCGAAAGGTCGCGCGGCGCAGGTACTCGACGCCGAAGGGAAGGCGCGGGTCGTCGATGACCCAGGCCCCCTCCCGGTCGTGATCCCGCACCTCGACGAGCATCCGTCGCTGGAAGAAGCGGGGTTGCCGGTCGTCCTGGTCGTCGCGAATGCGCGACTCCCGGTCGGGGGCGCGGGCGAAGACCTGGCGCAGCCGGAGGAGGCGGAACTTCTGGCCGTCGTCCCGCCAGGTGGGGCTGCCGCAGGCGGGGCAGGCGTGGGCCTCGTCGCCGCGGTCGATGTTCTCGGCGTGGTTGCAGGTGTCGCAGAACCGCCAGTTCTCGGGTTCGGAGACGGACAGGTCCACCTGGTCGATGCGGACCTTGCGCCCGCCGGCGTAGAAGTCGGCCCCCGGGGCCAGCTCGCTCAGCGCGGTGGCCGGGGAGCGCGCGTACTCGTAGCTCCAGGTCTCGTAGCGGCTGCCCTTCGCCGGCACCTTCTTGCGCCGCCGCCAGATCACCGAGCTGAGCCGTACCGCCGACTCGGGGAAGGCGTAGTTGGGCAGCAGGCCCTCGTCGGTGAGGAACTCCAGCGTGTGCCGGTTGTTCATCGTGCGCACGAGCGCCTGGAGGGCTTGCTTCTCGGTTTCGAGCCGCTCGAGCTGCTCCTCGGCGTCGGCGGGGCGGGCGGGGGTGTCGCGCAGGCGGCGGATCTGCACGCGCAGGTTGCGGGCGCGCTTGCGAAGCTCGTCGCGCTGCTTGCGTTCCCGCGTCAAGGCGTCGACGATGCGCCAGCGAAGGCCGGCCCGGCCGTCGTCGCCGCCGAACATGAAGCGCCGCAGGTGCTCGGCCGTCTCGTCGCCGATCGCCCCGGCGAACAGGGTGCGGAACTCGTCGAGGAGGGCGGCCTGCCGGTCCTCGATGAAGGCGAGGAGGTCGAAGGGGAAGCCGGCGTCCCCCTCGCCGTCGAGGTTGGAGAACACCTGTTCGAGCCGGGGCGGCAGGCGGGCGCGGTCGCCTTCCTCGGCGACCCAGCGGTCGAAGCAGAAGGCCGTGAGCTGGCGTTCCAGCACCGCCGGCGCGTCGAGGAACACGCCGGGGGGCGGCACGTCGCCCTCCATCATCTCCTCGGGGCGGGCGAAGAAGTAGAGGTCGTGGGGCTTCGCCTCGGCCACGGTCAGCACCAGGGCGTTGCCGTCGCGGCGCCCGGCCCGGCCGACGCGCTGGAGGTAGTTGGCCTGGGCGGGCGGCACCGAGCACAGGGCCACCGTGGACAGGTCGCCGATGTCGATGCCCATCTCGAGGGTCGGGGTACACGACAGGAGGTTCGGGAACCAGGGGCGGCGCGCCTCGGGGTGGCGGCCCGGCCGCGCCTTGAACTCGCGCTCGATGCGCTCGCGCACGTCGCGGGCGAGGAGCCCGGTGTGCTCCTCGGCGAAGATGCGCTCGAGGTCGCCGTGCAGGTAGAGGCGCCCGAAGTAGTCGAGGGGACGGCGCTCGTCGGGGGCGTAGGCGCCGGGGCAGTTCGACGCGAAGCAGGGCATTCCGAGCCAGTCGTCGCGTTCGGATTCGGCGACGGAGAGCCGGTGGCCGCAGCGGTCGCAGGCGATGCCCGCGGCCCGGACGTGGATGCGCAGGGCGTCGGGCCGCAGCCCCCAGATGCGCTCGCCGCGGCGGCCGGCGTGCTCGGCGAGGAGGCCGGCGGCGACGAGGTGCGGGAGCACCACCGGGTAGCCCGAGGCGGCGTCGGCGGTCAGCGCCCGCCCGGCGCCGAAGACGCGGGGCAGCCAGCGGGCGACCCAGCCGCCGGCCTTCCAGGTGTCGAAACGCGGGGTGGGGCGGTCGGCGAGGAAGGCGGGGAGCCGGGAGGTGCGCCCGAAGACCGGCAGGACGCGGGCGCGCTTGAAGCTGTGGACGTCCTTGCCGCCCGAGTCGAGGTAGCCGGCGGGCAGGGTGTCGGCGAGGATGCCGCCGCGCCGCCGCAACTGGTGGAGCAGCCCGACGACGAAGCGCCTGATCTCGGGGGCTTCCACCTCGCGGAGCCCCGGGACCTCGTTGCGGAGCGGCTCGACGAGGGCGGCCACCGCGGCGTCGAGGCGCTCGGGGTCGAGGGCCGCCACCGCCGTCCGGGTGCGCGGCAGCGAGCGCCCGACCCCGTCCTGGAGGCCGAACTCGTTGACGACCTCGTAGGCGAGGCGGCGCTCGATGTCGCGCGCCAGTTCGTCGGTCAGTTCGCCCCGCTCGACGAGCCGCCCCCAGTCGTGCAGCCAGGTCATGTTCGGGGCGATGAAGGTGGCCGCCCAGTCGGCGTCGTCCATGCGGAGCCGCCAGGCCGGGCCGAGCACCCGCGCGAGCTCCTCCAGGGTGAGCTCGGCGTGCTCGTGGATGACCCGGGCCATCGCGATGCGGAGGTTCGTGCGCCAGGTGCGCGCCCCGAAGAAGCCGGCCCGGTGCGCGGCGTCCTGCACGCTGTCCGAGAAGGTGAGCAGCTTCTTGTCGTCGTTGAAGCGCGACGCGAAGAGCTGGTCGATGGCGACGCTCGTGAGGGTGGCGGCGCGAAAGCCGACGAGGGCCAGGCTGTTGCGAGCGCCGCAGAAGGGGCAGTCGCGCGACAGGACGGGGCCGTCGGCGGTGACGCGGGTGTTGTCGGCGGCCACCAGCGCCACCGCCTCGCCCAGGGGCTTCTCGTCGGGGCCGAGGATGGTGAGGGTGGCCGAGTCGACGCGGACGGGGCGCTGCTTCCAGGCCGGGTCGCCCTCGGGCACCGCGGCGGCGGGAAAGAAGAAGCGCACGCGCGGGTCGCCGCCGAAGAAGCCGCGGTAGAGCGGGGTCAGCTCGGCGCGCAGCAGGTGGGGGCGGTCGCGGTCGAGGCGGGTGACCCAGCCCATCGCGCCGCACTCGCGGCAGTGGACGAGGGGCAGGTGGGTGTGCGCGGCCCCCTCGTCGAGGTCGTCGGAGTGCCGCAGGCGGGGACGGGAGGAGACCGAGGCGACCATGCGGCGCAGCTCGCGCTGCCAGAGCTGCACGCGCACCTCGACGAAGGGGCGGGTGGGGCGTGGCTCGCCGCGGGCCCGGCGGCGCTCGGCGGCCTCGGGCAGCTCGTCCCGCCAGGCGCGGGCCGCCGAGACGAGGCCGAGGAGGCTCGTGACGGCGAGGCGGCCGAACTCCGGGTCGCGGCGCCAGGCCGAGCGGGTGCGGGCGAGGCGGCGCACCAGGTCGGGCAGGGCGACGGCGCGGCCGCCGAGGGCCCTGAGCAGCTCGTGGAAGGCGGCGTGGCGGCGGAGGCGCTCGCCGAGCTCGACGGCGCCGGCCTCGCCGGGCTGCCGCGGCGCGCCGAACCAGAGCCGGGCCTGGGCGTCGAGCCAGGCTTCCGGGTCGGCGGCCCGCGCCGGGTCGAGGGCGTCGCGGTCGCCGGGATCGGGCTCGCCGGTGTGGGTCAGGGCGGCGCCGGCGAGGAAGGCCTCGGCCGAGAGGCGCGACTCGCCGACGATGCAGTCCTCGTCGAAGGGCTCGCCGAACACCGCCTCGGCGTAGGCGCGCAGGGCGTCGGCCGCCGCCGGGCCGCCGAGGGTGGCCGAGGTGCCGACGCAGCACGGGGGCGGGCCGCCGCCGAGCCGCCGCTTGAGCCGCCGCACCAGGCAGGCGAGGTCGGTGCCCTGGGCCCCGTCGAAGGTGTGGATCTCGTCGACGACCAGGAACCGCAGCACCCCCGGCCCGTTGTGGCGCCAGATGCGCTGGTCGCCGGGGCGCAGCAGCAGGTAGTCGAGCATCTTGTAGTTGGTGAGGAGGATGTCGGGCGGGTCGTCCTGGAGGGTTTCGCGGTCGGTGATCACCGTGTCCGGCCCCATGGCCCGCTCGCCGGGGGCGGGCTTGCCCCGCGTGCCGGCGCCGATGTAGAGGCCGGCCCGCACGCGCCCGCGCAGCTTGGGGTTGGCGTGGACGAGGCGGGCGATGCGCCCGGCCTGGTCGGTGGCCAGCGCGTTCATCGGGTAGACGAGGATCGCCTTGACCCCGCGCTGCCCGGCGTGCTTCAGGCAGTGGTCGAGCACGGGGATCAGGAAGGCCTCGGTCTTTCCCGAGCCCGTGCCCGTCGCGACGAGGGTGTGGCGCTTGTCTTCGCCGCCGAGGCGCGCGAACGCCCGCTCCTGGTGGACGTGGGGGGTGAAGCCCAGGGGCACGTCGGGGAAGAAGCGCGGGTCGCGGCCGGGCTCGAAGGGCAGGCCCAGCGACACCCACGGCCCCTTGAACAGGCCGCCGGGCGCCGTCAGCAGGTCCTCGACGACGCGCTCCATGCCCGGCGTGGACGACCAGAACGAGAACCGCAGGAAGTCGGCGAGCCCCTGCTGGAGCTGCCCGGACAGGGCGGCGGGGATCACGGGCGCCTCGCGGGCGGCTGGACGACGGGCACGGCTCCCTCCCTTCGGGGCGTGGTTGGCGGAATGTACGCCTCCGGCCGGGGGAGTTCAAGCGCGCGGCCGTGCGGGTTGTCGGTGGCCTTGGGGATGGCCCGGGGTCGTGACGCGGGTAGGCTCCCGTCACCCGGACGGAGGTGGCGGCCCCGGCCGGG
>WGAH01000963.1 GCA_015489145.1 Deltaproteobacteria bacterium | reverse complement strand
TGTCGGGGGCGGTCGCCTCGGCGGGCTTCGCCGCCGGCTTGTCGGGGGCGGTCGCCTCGGCGGGCTTCGCCGCCGGCTTGTCGGGGGCGGGCTTCTTCGCCTCGGCGGGCTTCGCGGCCGGCTTCTTCGGGGCCGGCTTCTTCGGGGCCGGCTTCGCCGGGGTCTGCATCTCGACCAGCCGGCTGCCGGTGCCCCAGGACAGCACCTTCTCCTCGTTGGCGTAGAGCCGCTCGCGGGTGAGCACGAGGTCGTTGCGGTCGTAGCCCGGCTCCTGCACCTCGCGCAGCATCACGATGGAGTCGGTCGGGCAGACCTGCACGCACAGCTCGCAGACGATGCAGGCTGAGGTGTCGATGGTGAAGTCCTTGTGCCAGCCCCGCTTCTTGCCGGTGTTCGGCGAGACGGCCTTCGGGCCGGGCACCACGGTGATGATGCCGGACGGGCAGATGTTCTCGCACATCTTGCAGCCGATGCAGGCCTCGTCGCCGTGCTCGTCGTGGACGAGGGCGAAGCTCGTGCGGTAGCGCTCGGGCCGGGGGCGCTTTTCGAGCCACGGGAAGGGCTCGGTGGTCTTCGGGCGGAAGACGCCGCGAATCGAGACGCCCAGGGTCTTGAGGGTTCCGGTGATGCTCATGTCAGGTGCACCCACAGGGCGCTGGCCATCACGAGGACGAGCCCGCCCGGCACGAAGACCGTCCAGCACAGCGCCATGAGCTGGTCGGCGCGCAGGCGGAGCCAGGACCAGCGCACGAAGATGACGCTGGCCGTCAACAGCAGGGTCTTGAGCAGCATCCAGTGGAGCCCGTCGCCGAGGGGGCCCATGTCGGAGCCGCCGAGGAAGGCCGCCGAGGCGATGGCGCTGGCCACCACGGTGTGCAGGTACTCGCCGAGGTAGAACAGCGCGAACTTCATGCCGCCGTACTCGGTGGTGATGCCGCCCACCAGCTCGCTTTCGGCCTCGGGAATGTCGAAGGGGATGCGGTTGGCCTCGGCGAGGCTCGACAGGTAGAACAGGACGAAGGCGAAGAAGCCCGGGCCCGGCGGCCAGAGGGCGAACCACCGCCCGCCGGCCTGGGCCGCCACGATGTCGCCGAGGCGAAAGCTCCCGGCGAGCACCACCGGCACCGTCACCGACAGGAGCAGCGGCACCTCGTAGCTGATCGCCTGGGCCGCGGCGCGCATCCCGCCGAGGAGCGCGTACTTGTTGTTGCTGGCCCAGCCGGCCATCCAGATCGGGATCGCGGCGAGGCTGGTGATCGAGAGGGCGAAGAGCACGCCGATGTGCAGGTCGGCGACCACCACCCCCCAGCCCCAGGGCACGACGGCCAGCGCCATCATCGTGGCGGCCAGCATGAGCACCGGGGCGAGGACGAACAGGGGGCGGTCGACGGCGGCGGGCAGGCGGTCGTCCTTCTGGAAGAGCTTGAGCACGTCGGCGATGGGCTGGAGCAGGCCGGCCCAGCCGACGACGTTGGGACCCGGGCGCTGGTGCATGAGCCCGGTGAACTTGCGCTCGAACCAGATCGCGTAGGCGACGATGCCGAGGACCACCCCCAGCACCCCGCCGCCGATGACGAGCCCCCGCAGCCAGGGGTTGTCGAGGACCATCGCGGCGCTCATCGGTCCACCTCGCCGAGGATGGGGTCGAGGGAGCCGGCGATGACGACGATGTCGGACAGCGTCGCCCCCGGCGCGAGGTAGGGCAGCAGCGCCATCGCGTGGAAGGACGGCGGCCGGATCTTGAGGCGGTAGGGCAGGTGCGCCGTCTTGCGCTCGTTCTGGGCGATGACGAAGGTGCCGAGCTCGCCCCGGGGCGACTCGATGCCCACGTAGGCGCTGCGCCCGGTGGCGACCTTGATCGCCTTGGGCATCTTGACGGGCTTGAGGGCGGTGATCGGGCCGGCGGGCACGTCCTGGAGCAGCTCCCGGGCGATGCGGATCGACTCCCGCATCTCGTCCATGCGGACCTCGTAGCGGGCCAGGGCGTCGCCGGCGTCGCGCACGGGCACCTTCACCTCGACCCGGTCGTAGGCGGCGTAGGGGGCGTCGCGGCGGCGGTCGTGGTCGACGCCGCTCGCCCGCAGGCTCGGCCCGGACACCCCGATCTCCATCGCCAGCAGCGGGTCGAGGCGGCCGACGCCCCGGGTGCGGACGAGGAAGATGTCGTTGTCGCGGAGGAAGTCCTCGTACTCCGGCAGGCGGGACTCGATGTGATCGAGGACCCGGATCGCCTTTTCCTCCCAGCCGCCGGGGAGGTCGTGGCGGTTGCCCCCGACGGTGTGGGTGTTGTAGTGGAAGCGCGCCCCGGTGACCTCCTCGAACAGGTCGAGGATCATCTCGCGCTCGCGGAAGCAGTACATGAACAGGGTGGCGCCGCCGCCGAGGGCGCCGCCGGCGTCCATCGCCCAGGTGCCGAGCCAGAGCAGGTGGCTGGCGACGCGCTGCATCTCGGCGAAGATCGTGCGGATCACCTGGGCGCGGGGCGGCGGCTCGACCCCGAGGAGCTTCTCGAAGGCCATGTTGATCGCCAGCTCGTTCATCATCGGGCTGACGTAGTCGTTCTTGTCGACGATGGGCGTGACCTGGGCGTAGCTCAGCTTCTCGCAGAGCTTCTCGACGCCGCGGTGCAGGTAGCCGAGGTAGGGCACCGCCTTGACGCAGACCTCGCCGTCCATGAACAGCTTGACGCGCAGCACGCCGTGGGTGGAGGGGTGCTGCGGGCCCCAGTTGATCGGCATGAGGTCGGCGTCGGGGTCGTAGGCGTCGAGGTCGAGGTAGGGGTCGGGCCAGGGGTCGACGACCAGCTCGTAGGGCACGCGCACGCCGCCGACCTCGACGTGCCGGGTCGCGCCGCGCGCCGGGCGCTGGAAGGGGCGGGGGACGGGAAGCGGCATCGGGTCCTCAGCGCCAGGGGAAGTGCGGGGTGTCGATGGCGTAGTCCTTGCGGAGGGGGTGCCCCTCCCAGTCCTCGGGCAGCATGATGCGCCGCAGGTCCGGGTGGCCCTCGAAGACCGTGCCGACGAGGTCGTACTGCTCGCGCTCCTGCCAGTCGGCGCCCACCCACACCGGCACCAGGCTCGGGGTGGTCTCGCCGGTGGGCACCCAGACCCGGAAGGGCACGTCCACCGGCCGGCCGCCGGCGAGGCGCCGCACGCGGTAGGCCACCAGGGTGCCGTCGGGGAGCTCGCCCTCGCCCATGCCGGGAATGCGGCTGGCCGGCCCCGGCGGGTAGTGGGCGGCGGCGCAGTAGACGAAGAACAGGCAGTGGGCCTCGAGCTTGAGGGCCCGGGCCAGGCCGAGGAGCTTGTCGCGCGGGACGAGGGGGCCCTCCTCGACGAGGAGGTCCGGCGGGTCCTCGGGGAGGTCGAGCTCGAAGCGCTCGAAGATCGCGCGAACGTCGTCGGGCAGCGCGCTCATTCCGGGTCCTCCTCGGGGGGACGGGGCATCGGCGGCGCGTCGGGCCGCAGCATGCGCCCGTCCGGGTCCATGTGCAGCACGTTGTGGAGCTGCGCCTGGTCGAAGACGGGCAGGCGGTCGGGGGCGCCGATGCGGGGGATGCTCGGGACGCGCATGCCGTCGATGGGGCGCTTGTCGGGCTCGACCCACCTCCCCTCGCGGCGGGCCTGGATCTTTTCCTGCAGGCGCTTGAAGCCGAGGAGCAGGGCGTCGGGGTTGGGCGGGCAGCCGGGGACGTAGACGTCGACGGGGATGAAGGTGTCGACCCCGGGCACCACGCTGTAGATGTCGCGGTAGAAGTCGCCGGAGATCGCGCAGGAGCCCATGGCGATGCACCACTTGGGCTCGGGCATCATGTCCCAGAGCTTGCGGACGCGGGGCGCCATCTTGACGGTGATCGTGCCGGCGACGACCATCACGTCGCACTGCCGCGGGGTGCCCCGGGTGAAGGTGCCGATGCGCTCGGTGTCGAAGCGGCTCGCCGCCGTGGCCATGAACTCGATGCCGCAGCACGAGGTGGCCATCGGGAAGGCCCACAGCGAGTTCTGGCTGCCCCAGGTCAGCACCTTGTCGGCGGTGGTGAACAGCAGGTCGAGGCCGGGGAAGTTCGCCACGGCCTCGAACTTCTCGTAGACCGCGTGGTGGAAGCGCTGGCCGCTTTCGTTCACTGCCATCGGAGGGCCCCCTTGCGGAGCGCGTAGCCCCAGCCGAGCAGCAGGATGCCGACGAAGACGAACATCTCGACGATGGCCGTGCCGCCGGAGCGCGGATCGCCCACGTTCAGCGCCCAGGGCAGGATGAAGACGGTCTCGACGTCGAACAGGACGAAGAGCAGCGCCACCACGTAGTAGCGGGGGTGGAAGCGCACCCAGGCGCTGCCCGTCGGCGCTTCGCCGCACTCGTAGGTGAGCTCGACGGCCGGGTCGGGCTTGCGGGCGCGGGCGCGCAGCACGGCGGCGGCGGCGAGGAAGCCGACCGTGAAGACGGCGCTGAGGGCCACGAAGGCCAGGGCGGCCAGCCAGGTGGGGTCCATCGGTCCTCCCGGAGGTGGCGGTCGCGGGACAGGGCGGCCTGCTAACGCGACCGCACCGCCGTGCCCGGCCGGCCGAGCGACGGCGGTCAGGAACCGGACGGGTCGTTGCCCGCGGGGCCTCGGCTGCCCGGGGGGGGCCGGGCTTCCGGCGATTTCACCGAATCGACACCCGCCGCCGTCCCCGCCTCCGGCAGCCGCAGGAGGGTCCGGCCGCCGTCGCGGTCCACGACGCGGGCGCCGAGGCCACGGAGGGCGCCCACGAGGCCCGGCCTCGCCCCCCGCTCGACCATCACCCAGGGCACGCCGATCCCGGCGAGGCGGCGCACCGCCGGGGCGAGGGCCTCGGCGGTGGCCGGGGGCAGGTCGTCGCGGCCGGCCTCCGCCGGGTCCCAGGCCCGGAAGGGGTCGAGCCAGGGGGTCGAGCGGGCCACGCCGACGCCGTTGAAGTCGGGCACCCAGGGCGAGGGCTGGCCGTGGGCGACCTGGTAGTAGAGCAGGAAGCGCGCCCGGGGGCGCGAGGGGTTGATCTCGCCGGGGGGCCGGGCCACCGGGCCGGGGACGACGAGGGCCGGGGCGTCGAGGCGGGCGTAGATCGCCGGCACCTCGGCCGGCGCCCCGGGGATCACCGGCTCGACGGGCCCCAGCAGCAGGCCCTCCAGCGCGATGGCCGGGCCGAGCCAGCGGGCCCGCCAGCGGTCGGCGGTCGTGGCGGCGGCGGCGCCGAGGAGCAGCAGGGTGCCGGCGTGCCAGCGGTAGGGGAAGCGGACGAGCTCGGCGCCGGGCAGCTCGTAGAGGGGGCCGCGGCCGAGGCTCAGGGCGGCGGGGGCCAGGGCGAGGAGCGCCCAGCGGGAGCGCGACAGGAGGGCGGCCCCGGCGAGGAGCCAGCCGACGTAGGCGTTCATCGCGAAGGGCTGGAGGCCCGGCAGCAGGCCCGGCCGGGGGATGCCCGGGCGCGCCCCCATCGCGGCCCGCACGGCGCCGGGCAGCGGAGCGGCGGCCGGAAAGGCGTGGAGGAAGGCCAGCACGAAGGGCAGGGCGGGCAGCAGCCCGGCGACGGCCAGCCAGCGCCGGGGCCGGCCGAGGCCGGCGAGCCCGACGACGAGGAGCCCCACCATGCCGAGGTACCAGCTCGACAGGACGGTCAGGGCCAGGGCGCCGGCGGCGGCGAGGAGGCGCCGGGGCGTCGGGCGGCCGGCCAGGGCCCAGGCCAGCAGGGCCAGGGTCCAGCCGTCGGTGCCCTCGACGATGCCCTCGACGGCGTAGCCCTGGAAGAAGGGCGAGCAGCCGTAGGCGGCGGCGGCGGCCAGCGCGCCGGCCTCGCCGAAGCCCCAGGCCCGCGCCGCCCCCCAGGCGGCGAGCACGGTGGCGACCCGGGCGGCGACGACGAGCAGGTTCCAGGTCGCCGCCAGGCCGAGCAGCGGCAGCAGGGGCCAGGCGATCCAGCCCTTGATCGGGCTGCTGTAGTAGAAGCCCATGCCCTCGGGAAAGCCGAGCAGCTCGGTGTGGGTGGGAAGGCCGGGCTGGTGGCCGGCGAACCACCACAGCCCCCACACCGAGGGGTAGAGGTCGGTGTAGGGGTGGCCGAGGAGCTCGCCGCGCAGGACCGCCGGCAGGGCCGGACCCACCCCCCACGCCGCGGCGAGCAGCAGGACGGGGAGCAGGCGGCGCGCGTTCACGGCCCCCGGTCCGTCCCGCCGAGCACCCGGTCGAGGACCTCGTGGATGCGCGCGACGTGGCGGCGCTCACCCTCGGCGAGGGTGTGGAAGACCTCCCGCACGTCGGCGTCGCGGGCGGTGCGCTCCAGCCAGGCGTAGCGGTCGTAGGCCATCGCCTCCATCGCCAGCGCCACCTCGACCAGCGCCCGCGCCGGCCGGCCGTGAACCCAGGCCAGGGCCGTCGCCAGGTCCACGCCGCCCTCGACCCGCTCGGGCACGGCGTCGGGAAGCGGCCCGCCGCCCAGGCGCCGGTGCAGCTCGACCAGGGTGGCGACGTGGCGGTCCTCGTCGTGGGCGAACTCGGTGAGCGCGGCGCGGGCCTCGCCATCGACCTGCTCGGCGGCGGCCAGGTAGAAGGCGCGGGCGCCGCGCTCCATGCCGATGGCGGCGGCGACGAGTTCCTCGCGGGTGCGCGCCTCGGAGAACCAGAACAGGCCCTCCTCGGGGGAGCCGTCGGCGACCGTGCCCGTCCAGGCGCCGTAGCCGCCGTCGAGGACGGACACGTCGGTGTAGCCGGCGCGCGCGAGGATGTCGGCGGCGGCGCGCGCGCGCACCAGGGTGCGGCAGTAGAGCACCACCGGCCGGTCGCGGCGCAGGTCGAGGCCCATGCCCTCGCGGCCGGCGAGGACGTGCAGGGGCAGGTTCACCGCCCCGGGGAGGTGGCCCTCGGCGAACTCGGCCGGCTGGCGCACGTCGACGAGGTGCCACTCGGAGGCGGGGCGGTCGTGGAGCAGCTCGCGCACGCGCTGCGGGCTGACGCGGCGGATCTCGCGGGTTCGGGACACGGGAGCCTCGCGGGGGCGCCGGGGTGCGGGCGCGGAGGGAAGCCTCAAAACACGGGGGTGTCGCCGAGGGCGGAGCAGTTCTCGGCGTAGACGACGCCGTCCACCGTGGAACGCGCCTTGGTGCCGCCGTCCTCGAGGGGGTAGGTGCCGTCGATGCTGTCGATGGAGCCGCTCACCCGCACGTCGTCGCCGTCGAGGCTCACCGAGAGCACGCCCTGGTAGGCGGTGCCGGTGTACCAGGTGCCCGACCAGAAGTAGCCGGTCTGGTCGCCGACGGTGGTGTAGTCGAAGGTCCCCTCGCCGAGCGAGCAGGTCGCCGTCACGATGAGGCTCATCGCGTCCTCCTCGAGGTCGACCTCCATCGGGAGCGAGCCCGTGGCCGTGAAGCTCAGGTTGCAGTAGTCCTGCAGGAACAGCGAGGAGGGGTCGATGACCTGGGGCTGCCCGCTGGAGTCGGGTCGGCCGAGGTAGTCGGCCACCGTGTCGCAGTCGGCCTCGGGGTTGGGGGAGACGTAGACCAGGGTGGTGCTGCCGTCGGTGTAGCTGAAGGCCCGCCAGGCGATCACCTCGCCCTCGCCCCGGTCGTCCATGAGGATGATCTTGCCGGCCATCGCGTCGTCGGGGGGCTCGTCGCCGCCGGTGTCGGCCCCGCCGTCGCCGGTGTCGCCGCCGCCGTCGCCGGAGCTGCCGCCATCGCCGGCCGAGCCGCCGTCGCCGGAGGCGCCGCCGTCGGCCGAGGCGCCGCCGTCGCCGGAGCCGCCGCCGTCGCCGGCGGCGGTGTCGTCGCCGCTCTTGCCGCCCTTGCAGGCGGGCAGGGACGCGAGGAGGAGGCCGGCGAGGAGGAGGGCGCGGGTCATGGTCGATTCCCCGGGTGGACGGTGCGGCGGCAGGATAGCGCGCCGGCCGGGCGGCGGCGAGGAGGAGCGCCCGCCCTGGAGCGCCGGCCTCCGGCCGGCATCGCGGAGGGGGGAGGAGCGCCCGCCCTGGAGCGCCGCCTCCGGCCGCTCAGCCCGCCTCCTCCCCCGCCCGCAGGCTCCGCAT
>WGAH01000962.1 GCA_015489145.1 Deltaproteobacteria bacterium | reverse complement strand
GATGCGGCGGGCGCCGCCGGGGGTGGACGTCGACGCCGTGGTGCGCGCGAACGGCCTCGCCCGCATGGCCCGGCGCAACGCCCTCGCCGTGGCGCCCCCCTCCGCCGACCCCGACGCGAGCCGCTGGACGGAGCGGGGCAGCGACAACCAGGCCGGCCGCATGCACGTCGCCCGCGTCGACCCCGCCGGAACCGCGATCTACGCCGGCTCCTCGCGGGGCGGCCTGTGGAAGGGGACGCTGGACGGCGAGGACTGGACGCCCCTGGGCGACGGCATCTACGGCGGGGTCCACGAGGTCGCCGTCTTCTCGCCGCCGGCCGAGGGCGAGCCGCCCGGGCTCCTCGTCGGCACCGGCGGCGGCCTCGTCCACGTCTCGGCCGACGAGGGGCAGACCTGGGAGGAGCCCGAGGGTCTCGGCACCCTGTCCAGCCTCCGCAGCCTCGAGCGCAGCGTCGACCCGGACGGCGCCGAGCACGCCTGGATCGTCGCCAGCTCCGACGGGGCCTACCGGGTGTTCCGCAGCGACGACGCCGGCTTCAGCTTCACCGAGGTCGCCGACACCGGCGGCTTCGCCTCCGACCTCTGGCCCGCCCTCGACGGCCGCGTCTTCCTCGCCACCCGCGAGGGCATCGCCGTGAGCGAGGACGCCGGCGAGACCTGGACCACCGTGGCCGCCCTGCCGGCGAGCGCCTCCCGCGCCGAGCTCGCCGGCTCCGACGCCGGCGGGCCGCGCCTCTGGCTCGCCCTCGACGCGAAGCGCCTCTACGTGAGCGACGGGCCCTGGGACGGCAGCGCCGAGCCCGCCTGGCAGGACCTCGGCCGCATGAGCGACTACTGGGGCATCCTCGGCGCCAGCCGCACCGATCCCGAGGTGGCGGCCTACGGCGGCATGGAGCTGTGGGTGACCCGCGACGGCGGCGACCGCTTCGCCCGCCCCAACACCTGGGACGAGTACTACGCCAGCCCCGCCGACACCCTGCACGCCGACATGATGGGCCTCGCGAGCGAGGTGGACGCGGACGGGAACGAGACCTTCTACGTCGGCACCGACGGCGGGCTGTACCGCTCCACCGACGGCCTGCAGAGCTTCGAGAACCTGTCGCTGCGCGGCCTGCGGGTGGGGCAGTACTACAGCGTGCTGACCTCGGCGGCCGACCCGGAGCACGTCCACGCCGGCGCGCAGGACCAGGGCTACCAGGTCACCGCGACGATGGAGCAGGACGACGAGGTCTGGGAGTTCGAGCAGATCCTGAGCGGGGACTACGGGCACCTGACCAGCGGCGACGGCACCCACGAGCTCGTCTACTCGGTCTACCCGGGCTTCATCCTCGTGGTGGAGGGCGAGGACGACCCGACGGGCGTGGCCTACCTCGACTTCCCCTCGGGCGAGGACTACGTGCCCTGGCTCCCGCCGGTCCTCGCCGATCCCGAGGACCCGGAGGCCTTCTTCTTCGCCGCCAACCACCTGTACCGCTACAGCCGCCGCGGGCGGAGCTGGCGGTCCGAGCAGTGGTCGGAGCAGGACTTCGAGGTCGATCGCAACGAGTACCTGAGCGCCCTGGCCTTCTCGCCCCTCGACCCGCAGCGCATGTACGCGGCGAGCAGCAGCGGCCGCTTCTGGACCTCCGACGACCACGGCGTGACCTGGACCGAGGCCGAGGACGGGGTGCCGGAGGACAACTGGTACTACGGCCAGGTGATCGTGCCCTCCAACCGCCCGGGAAAGGAGGACGTCGTCTTCGTCGGCGGCGCCGGCTTCGGCGGGTCGGCGGTCTACCGGAGCACCGACGGCGGGCGCACCTTCGAGGCCTGGGGCGACGGCCTGCCGAGCACCCTGGTCTACAGCATGGCGATGGCCGAGGACGGCAGCGGGCGGCTGGTCGCCGGCACCGAGACCTCGGCCTGGCGCCGCGATCCCGGCGACGCGGAGTGGCGCGAGATCACCGGCGGGGTCGCCCCGGTCACGACCTACTGGGACGTGGACTGCGTGCCCGGCACCGCCACCTTCCGCTTCGGCACCTACGGGCGCGGCATCTGGGAGTACGCGATGGAGCCCTGGGAGGGCGGCGGGGGCGACACCGGCGAGCCGCCCGGCGACACCGGCGAGCCGCCCGGCGACACCGGTGCGGCGGGCGACACCGGCGTCCCGGCCGCCCTCCCAGGGCT
>WGAH01000961.1 GCA_015489145.1 Deltaproteobacteria bacterium | reverse complement strand
GGCCGGCGTTGAGCCGGCACGGCGGGCCGAGGAGGGGCCGCTCGCTGCCGTCGGGCCAGCGGTGGCGCAGCTCCGGCAGCCAGGTCGCGAGGCGCACGGGCACGAAGCCCGCCTCGTAGCGGGTGATCGCGCGGTCGGTCCAGCCGGCCGCCAGCCAGGTCCAGCCGAACCAGGCCCAGCGGTGGGGTCCGAGGTGCCGCAGCACCTCCTGCCGGGGCGTGAGGGGGGCCGGGTCGGCCAGGGCCCGGCGCAGCTCGCCGTCGAGGGCGGCGTCGAGGGCGTCGCGCACCCCGGTGGCGCAGTCGGCCCGCATCCAGTGGAAGCGCACCGCGCCGTCGCGCCCCCGGGCGCGCTCCTTGAGGATGCGGGCCAGGCGGACGCGCTCCTCGACGGGCAGATCGATGCGCTGCGCCACCATCGCCCGCCCCTGGGCGGCGTAGCGGCGCACCTCCGTCGCGATGTCGCGCCGGGACCACCAGCACTCCAGCGTGCCGAGGACCAGCGCCGTGCCCGGCTCCTGCCTGGAGCTGTCGAAACTGCCGAAGTTCAGCACCAGGCTGAACCGCCCGGGCCGGCGGAGCCAGACCGCCGTGTGGCCCATGTAGGAGAAGGGCTCGGCCCCCGGCGACATGGTGAGCAGGAAGATCTCGAGGTCGTCGAGGCCCTCGGCCGCCGGGGGCGGCTCGGGGTAGACCGCCTCGCAGGCGGGCAGGGCCGGGTCGAACAGCGCGGCCGCGGCCGGCCGACCGGCGAGGAGCGCGAGGCCGATCGCCACCCCGGCCAGGAGCGCCCCGAACCTGAGCGCCGCCGCCCTCGCGCCGTCGTGGAGCCGTCCGCGTCGCATGGGCCGCCCGTAGCCCGGGGGGAAGCCCGGCGCAGCGGCCCGCCCCGGCTCCCGCCCGGGCGGGCGGCGCCACCCGGTTAGGCCCGCGCCATGAGCCGGCTCGTCGCCCGGGACATCGAGGTCGCCTTCGGCAACCGCCGCGTGCTGCGCGGCTGCGAGCTGGTGGTGCGCGCCGACGACAAGGTGGGCCTGGTCGGCCCCAACGGCTCGGGCAAGTCCACGCTCATGCGCGTGATCACCGGCGACCTCGCCCCGGACCACGGCCGCGTCGAGGTGAGCGGGCGGCTGGGCTGGCTCCCCCAGGAACCGCGGCTGGCGGGCGAGACGGTCGCCGACGCCGCCGCCGGGGCCGTCGCCTGGCACCGGGCCCTCCTCGACGCCTGGGAGGCGGCGGTCGCCCGGGGCGACGAGGCCGAGGCCGGCCGGCTGCACGACCGCATCGAGGCGGTGGGCTGGAGGGTGGAGCACCGGGTGGCCGCCATGCTGGACCGCCTCGGGGCCCCGCCCCCCGAGGCGCGGGTGGCGAAGCTCTCCGGCGGCGAGCGTCGGCGGGTGGCCCTGGCCCTGGCGCTCCTCGACCAGCCCGACGTGCTGCTCCTCGACGAGCCCACCAACCACCTCGCCCCCGACGCCGTCGAGTGGCTGGAGGGCTGGCTCGGGCGCTACCGCGGGGCGCTGGTGCTGGTCACCCACGACCGCTACCTCCTCGAAAAGGTCGCCACGGCCATCGTCGAGGTCGAGGACGGCCGCACGGTGCGCTACCCCGGCAGCTACGGCGACTACCTCGTCGCCCGGGCCGAGCGGCAGGCGAGCCGCCAGCGCGCCGAGGAACGCCGCCTCCGCATCCTCGCCCGCGAGGCGGCCTGGGCCGCCCGCTCCCCCGCCGCGCGCACCACCCGCCAGAAGGCGCGCCTCGACCGCCTCGCGGCCCTGCGGGAGCGCGAAGGGCTGCGCGTCGAGCGGGGTTTCGAGCTGGACCTCCGCACGGGCACGCGCCGCGGCGTGCTCCTCGAGGGCCGGGGCCTCCGCAAGGCCTGGGGCGGGCGCGAGCTGATCGGCGGCCTCGACCTGCCCCTGTCCGCCGGCGAGCGCCTGGGAGTCATGGGACCCAACGGCTCGGGCAAGTCCACGCTGCTGGCGATCCTCGCCGGCCGGCTCGCCCCCGACGCCGGCACGGTGCAGCGCGCCCCCCGGGTGAAGGTCGCCCTGTTCGACCAGGCCCGCAGCGGCCTGGAGGCGCCGGACGGCTCGGACTGGACGGTGTTCGAGGCGGCGGGCGGCGGCAACAGCCACGTCTTCGTCGGCGGGCGGCCCGGGGCCGGCTGGCAGCGCGGCGCCGGGGGCCGCGAGAGCCGGGCGATCCACGTCGCCTCCTTCCTCGACCGCTTCCTGTTCCCGCGCGAGTCCCTCGACCAGCCGGTGAGCACCCTGTCCGGCGGCGAGCGCGCCCGCCTGCTGCTGGCGCGGCTGCTGCTGCAGGGGGCCGGCGTGCTGCTCCTCGACGAGCCGACCAACGACCTCGACCTCGCCACCCTGCGGGTGCTCGAGGAGGCCCTGCTCGCCTTCGACGGCGCCGCGGTGGTGGTCACCCACGACCGGGCCTTCCTCGACCGCACCTGCACCGGCGTGCTCGCCTTCGGGGAAACCCCGCCGCCCCTGCGGGCCGCCTCGCGGGCGCAGGTCCTCGCCGCCGCCCGGGAGGAGGCGCGCCCGCCCCGAAAGGAGGCCCGGCCTCCCCGCAAGGAGGCCCGCGCGGCGCCCCGGCGCCGGGACCGCCTCGGCTACCGGGAGCAGCGGGAGCTGGCCGCCCTGCCCGGGCGCATCGAGGCGCTCGAGGCCGAGGCCGAGGCCCTCGCCGCCACCCTCGCCGACCCGGCCACCTACCGGGAGCGCGGCGAGGAGGTCGCCGGCATCCGGGATCGCCTCTCGGCGGTGCAGGCCGAGGTGGAGGCCCTCTACGAGCGGTGGGCCGCGCTGGAGTCGCGGGCTTGAGCGGCCTCCGACCGGGCCGGCGCCCGCGGGAGCTCGAGGACGAAGGCGTTGCCCGCCTCGCCCGGCTCGAAGCTCAGCGGCCAGCCCGCGCGCTCGGCGATCTCCCGGGCCACGCCGGGGCCGATGCCGCCGACGTGGGGCTCGAAGATGCGCGCCACCAGCGACGGCGGGGGCGGCGGCGCCGTGTCGACCACCCGCAGCCACACCCGCAGGCCGCGCGCCTCGGCCGCCACCCGCACCACCCCGCGCCGGCCCTGCCCGGTGCGGATCACCACGCCGGCGTTCTGGACGAGGTTCATCACGATGGCGGCCAGGGCGACGCGGTCGGCGAGGACCTCCACCTCGGCGGGGCAGTCCACCTCCAGCCGGGCGACGCCGCAGAGGTCGGCGAGGAGCATCGGTTCGAGCACCGCGCACACGTCCGCCAGGGACACCGGTTCCGCCGGCCGCCTGGGCGGGGCGCCGCCGACCTGCACCTCGCGCTCGAGGCCGTCGGCCACCACCCCGATGAAGCCCGCGATCTCCTCGACGGTTTCGGGGTCGTGGGCCGCGGCGACCAGGCGCCGCCGCACGTCGCGGAGCTTGGAGACCGCCCACTCCACGCCGGGCATGACCATGCCGCGAACCAGCGAGCGCTGCACCTCCTGCTCGCTCTCGCGGACGATGGCCCGCAGCTCGGCGGCCTCGCGCTGCCGCCGGGCCCGAACCACCGCCCGCTCGATGGCCTCGACGAATTTCGCCGGCTCCCAGGGCTTCGGCAGGTAGGCGTCCACGCCGCCCCGGTTCACCGCCGCCACCACCGTGTCGTGGTCCGAAAAGGCGGTCACCAGGATGCGGACCACCAGCGGGTGCCGCTCGCGCACCACCTCGCACAGCTCCACCCCGGACATGCCGGGCATGCGGTGGTCGGTCACCAGGACCGCCGCCGGGTGCGCGTCGAGCCAGGCCAGCGCCTCCTCGGCCGAGGCCACCGAGACCAGGGGCACCCGGCCGGCCAGGAGGGCCTCGACGATGAGGCGGTTCGGCCCTTCGTCGTCGACGTAGAGCACCGTGTCCGGGTCGGGGTTGCCAGGTCGGGTCATGCCGGTTTCGTCCAGGTGAGCAGTCACCGTATCACCCGTCCAGCACGGCCACGACGGCAAGATCCGGAGTCGGCGGGACCACCTTCCGACACGTCTGGACACCCGCCGAACAATCGCGACCCCTCTCGGCGATATCGGATCGGCGATCCCCGGGCCGGCGGGGACGCGACGCGGCGCCTCCGGGGTCCTGGGAGGGCCCGGGAGCCCCGCCCGGGCTCGACACCTCCCTCGGGGCTGGTAGACTGCGCGCGCATGCGAACCCGGTGGCTGGCCGTGGCCGCGCTCCTGGGCCTGATCGGGGGCTGGCTCCGAAGCGGGACGGCGTGGGCGACGGATCTCTCCGCCCTCCAGGCGCGGCTGGCCGAGGTGGAGTCGCTGCGCGCCCTGCGCGTGGAGCGCGACGCCCCGCGCCCCTCGGCCGCCGACCTCCGCCGGGTGGCGCAGGGCAGCATCGTCACGGGCATGGTCGGCCGCAAGGCCTGGGCCGCCGCCATCGTCGACCTGCCCATCGGCCGCTTCTGGGCCGGCCTCAACGACGAGACCCGCCACCCCGGCTACACCGCGGTCGCCTACTCCGAGCTGCTGTCCGGCAGCCCGTGCCGCTCGAACCGGCACGTCTTCCAGTACCTGCCGCTGCCCTTCGTCGACGACCGCTGGTGGATCGGCATCCTCTACCAGAACGCGAAGCTCGAGCGCGCCAGCGGCGGGGCCGTCCGCGAGCTGTTCTGGCGCAGCTCCACCGACCCGAGCGAGGTCACCAGCCCGGCCGCCCGCCGCATCATCGAGGACGCCGTCCCCATCGGCTCCACCCGCGGCGGCTGGTTCCTGGTGGCGCTCGACCCCTACCACACCTACGTCGAGTACTACAGCAACACCGACCCGGGACCGGGAGTGCCGAGCAGCCTCACGTCCCGGCTGGCGGAGCGGGGCGTGCGCGACACCGTGCAGGCCATGGTCCGCTTCGCCAAGGAGGGCCACCCGGTATGCCCCGTCTACTGAAGCTCCTCGCGCTCCTCGCCGCCGGCGTCCTCGTCGGGATGCGGCCCGCCCGCGCCGGCGACGACGACCCCGGTCCCCTCTACGCCTGGACGATGCCGCCCCCCGAACAGCAGCTCGCCGCCGACCAGACCGTCATCCCCATCGGCAAGGGCGCCGTGTTCGTCCCGACGATCACCGGGGCCGAGCACGAGCCCCCGGCGCTGCTCGTCGCCGAGGACACGATGATCAGCGTGCCCGTCGGCGAACGATTCCTGGTCGACCCCGGCACCTACACCGTCATCGTCTCGCCGGGCTCCCCCGCCGACGGCGTGGGCATCGCCATCGAGGTGCGCGAGGGCGAGACGACGCTGGTGCCGGTGCGCTGGGGGGCGCTGCAGGTCGAGGTGACCGACGTGCACCGCATCCCCCACCGGGGCGCCTACGAGCTGATCCGCGCCGACACCCGCGAGCCGGTGGGCACCGGCTTCGGCGCCGACACCCTCCAGGGCGAGATCCTGCCGACCTGGCTGCTGGCGCCGGGGCTGTACCGGGTGGTGCGGCCCGGGCAGAACTACCGGGCCACCACCGACTTCGCGACGGTCGTCGTCCCCGAGGGCGGCTTCGTGCGCTACCGCCTCGTCATGGACGAGGACACCGGCGATTTCCTCGGCGCCGGCGTGCTCCTGCCCGACGAGTTCGCCAGCGGGGCCGAGCGGCGCTTCAAGCGCTGGTTCCGCTCCCTCGACGTCGGCTTCGACGGCTCGATGGTCCGCAACCAGAACGTGGTCGGCGCCTTCAACCAGACCCAGTACGACGGCTCGGCCTACCTCGACGGCCAGTTCGGCCTCATCCACGAGCGCCACCACTTCACCGTGCTCCTCCAGGCCGAGGAGGGGGTGTCGCAAATCCGCCCCCAGGACGGCACCCCGCTGCCCGTCGTGAAGGGCACCGACCGCCTGCGGGCCGACGTGCTCCACACCATCGACCTGCGCGGGACCACCGGGCCCTACTTCCGCGCCAGCGCCGAGACCCAGGCCTTCCCCACCGAGGTCCTGGTCACCGAGGACACGACGATCATCACCCGGTCGGCCGACGGCGACGTCATCGAGACCACCCAGCTTCCGGCCAACGACACCTTCCGGCTGGCCGATGCCTGGCGTCCCACCCTGGCGCGCGAGGGCATCGGCGTCAACCACACCTTCCGGCAGAAGCGCACGACGACGGCCTTCAACCTGCGCCTGGGCTTCGGGATGCGCCAGAACGTCTACGACGGCGCCCTGGTCCTCGACGACCGTTCCAGCACCTCGGCCCTGGAATACACCGCCGTGGACAGCTTCTACCAGCAGGGCATCGAGGCGACGGTCATCGCCGGCCTGCGCCTGCCCGGGCGGCTGATCTACGCGACCGACGTGGAGCTGTTCGCCGACTTCTCGTCGTTTTCGCAGCCGTGGTCGCGCACCGGGACGCTGGGCATCCCCTACCCGCCGTGGTCGGTGAACTGGCGCAACACCCTGTCGCTGCGGCTGACGCGGAACCTGTCGCTCAACTACTACCTCAACATCGACATCGAGCCCCAGGTCATCGACAGGCCGCAGGTGGAGCAGAGCCTGCTGCTGCGCGCCGCCTGGTCGGTGCTCTGATGCGAGGAGGCGTGCCATGCTGGCCCTGATCGCCCTCATCGCCTGCGTCTCCCGGGGCAACTACGAG
The DNA here is from genome assembly GCA_015489145.1 of Deltaproteobacteria bacterium. GTDB lineage: Bacteria > Myxococcota_A > UBA796 > UBA796 > UBA2385 > S143-5. Next base: position 7,783 of record WGAH01000961.1, on the reverse strand, counting down.
ACGATGCAGGTGCAGCTCGACGCCACCCGCATGGCGCTGAGCGCCAAGAACGCCGCCTGCTACGAGGAGATCGAGGAGCGCGAGGAGCGCCTCGCCGGGCTGGAGAAGGACCTCGCCGACCTTCGCCGCCAGCACGCCGAGCTGCTGGAACGCCACGAGCAGCTCTCCGGCGAGCTGAACCAGGCGCGGGAGCGCATCGCCGCCCTGGCGCAGCTCCCGCGGCCGACGCCCCCCGAGGCCGCCGAGGAGGACGCCGTGGCCGCGCTGCCTCCCCTCGTCGACGCCGCGGTCCACGACATCGAGGAAGCCCTGGCCGTGCGCTCGCGGGCCGTCTACGAGCGGGAACAGCGGGCGCGCAGGCACCTCGCCGTCGTCGAGGCCCTGAGCGCCCTCGCGGCGGAGGGTCGCCTCGAGGTGCTGCGGGAACACGGGCGCACCGTCGTCCGCATCCCCGCGGTGCAGGTGTTCAACGAGAACCGCGTGACCGTCTCCCCTCGCGGCGAGGTGCTTCTCGCGCGCCTCGCCGAGGCCCTGGCCGACACCGAGGGGCGGGACATCCTGGTGGCCGCCCACACCGACGCCCGCCCCTACCACTCGGCGGACTTCGACTCCAACTGGGAGCGGGGCTTCGCCGAGGCGCGCATCGTCCTGGAGGCGCTGGCGGACGCCGGCGTGCCCGCCCGCATGGGCGCCGCCTCCTACGCCGGCACGCGGCCCCTGGTGGAGGGCGACGGCCCCGAGGCCGCCCGCGTCAACAACCGCATCGAGCTGGTCTTCCTGGAGGACGGTGCGAGCGTCGTCGAGCCGGGCCCCTTCGACCCGCCCGCGGCGGGGCCGGAGGGGGCGGAAACGCCGGCGGAATGAACTGTCCAGGTGTCATCGGACGGTTATCACCGCGGGCCGCTGACCCCGTATATTCCCGGCGGGTGGGCCTCGAGCCCACCCGGGTTCGAGACGGGAGGCCGTCATGGGCCAGACGCGCTGCGATCCCTCCACCCAGTGCTGCGCGCCCCAGCAGGACGCCGACACCCTCCAGGCCGGCCAGATGTGCGTGGCGCCGGCGAACCAGGTCGCCAACTCCGACCAGCAGGGCAGGCTCGGCGGAAAGGCGCCGCCGCTGCCCACCGCCCAGGTCGACTTCACCGCGCTCCCCGAGGTGCCGGTGGGGCCGATCATCACGCCGGGCGCCACCGTCACGGGTTCGCTCAAGCTCGGCGGCCAGCTCACGGCGCGGCCGGCGGGGCAGGACAACCCGGTGACCCTGAGCAAGGGTGAGCTGAACGTCGGGGGCACCTCGGGCTCCTCCGGCGGCAGCGTGGGGGTCACGCCCGAAGGCGGCATCAACAGCAAGCTCACGTCCACGCTCAACGGGATCACCCACTCGGTGCAGCTCTCGCTGAACGGCGGCAGCCCGACCGTGACCTTCGGCGCGGCCGGCAGCTTCGGCGCCGTCCAGACCGGCGTGGAGCCCGGCCCGCCGCCCACCCTGATCTACACCTGCTCCCCCACGCCCGTGAAGAAGGTCATCGACGGCGTCGAGGTCGTGGGCCAGATCAGCTACACCCTCAAGCTGACCGTGGCGCCGAACTCCACGCTGCAGCCCGTGCGCGTGCCGGTCGAGGAGCCGCAGCACTGGTGGGAGAAGGCCGGGCGCTGGATCGGCGAAAAGGCCTCGGCGGCCTGGGAGTGGATGAAGGACACGGCCTCGGATGCCTGGGACTGGCTGCGTGACCACAAGAAGGAGGTCCTCATCGGCACCGCCGTGGTCGCCATCGGCGCGGCGGTCGTCCTGTCCGGCGGCGCCGCCGCCCTCGCCCCGGCCCTGGCCCTGTGAGTCGCCGCGCCACCGTTCTTCTCGCCGTCGCGGCCCTGGGGGCCGCCGCGTTCGGACTGGCGGCGGCCTGGTTCGCGGCGCGGCTGTTCGCCGGCTTCCCGGGGGGTGGGTCCCTCGCCCTGCACAACGTCTGGCTGCCCGCCGCGCCCCACGTCGTGCTCTCGCTGGCCGTCGCGGGCCTGGCCCTCGCCCGCCGCGTGCCGGCCTGGCTGGCGGTCCTGGTGCCGCTCTACCTCTACTGGGGGCTCACCGGGCTCGGCACGGGGGCTGGCGGGGAGGTCGAGGTGGCCGGCTCCCTGCCCTGGGCCGCGCGAGGCACCGCCATCGCCAACCTGGCGGTGGCCGCGCTGCTGGCGGGCGTCGCCCTGGGGCGCTCGCGGGGCAGCAAGCGGTGAGGCCGTGGCCGCCCGCTCCCTCCGAGGCATCGACCCGCGGGCCGTGATCCAGGCGATGCTCGCGGCGTACTGCCTCGGCGCCGCGGCGCTCAAGGTGCTCGGGCCCGGTCGGGAGGCGTGGGCGGGGCTCGGCGTTCCGAGACCGCTGGTCTGGGCGATGGCCGGCGTGCAGGTCCTGGCGGCCATCCTGCTGCTCGGCTCGCGCCGCGCCCGCCTGGGGGCCGGGCTCGCGGCGCTGGAGGTGGTGCTGGCCGCCGCGATCGCGGTCCTCGGCGGCGCCGGCGGCGCGCTGTCGGTCGGGGTGGCCTTCGCCGTCGCCGCCGCCGCGCTGACCGTGGCGCGCGCGCCGGCTACCCTGGGCGGGAAGGAGGCTCGGGGGTCGCAGCGCATCGCCCTCGACGTGCCGGTGGTCGTCCGCGATGCCGGAAACGCCGGGCCCCGCGAGGAGGCGCCGTGGAGAAGGGCCGTGCTTTCCTGGTTCGAGGAGTGATCGCCGCGGCGGGGCTCGCGCTCGGCGCCTGCCGCTCCGAGCCCGCGGCGAGGCATCCGGCGGCGGCCGAGGCGACGCCCCTGCCGCCCCACCGCGTCTTCCCGACGGCGGCGGCGGCCCTGCGGGCGGCGGCGGGCGAGGCGCGCATCGTCGCCGTCGGCGAGGTCCACGCCACCACCGACGGCCCGGCCGTGCCGCCCACCATCCGCCGCTTCACCGACGGGATGCTGCCCGTCCTCGCGCCCCGGGCCAGCGACCTGCTCGTCGAGACCTGGGCCCTCGACGGGAGCTGCGGCGCCCCCGCCGCCGCCGTGGTCGACGCCGTGCGGGAGGACACGAAGCGCCCCGAGGCCACCGAGGACGACATCGTGCGCCTCGCCCGCCGGGCGAAGGAGCTCGGCCTCACCCCGCACGACCTGCGCTTCGGCTGTGCCGAGTACGACGCCCTGCGGGACGAGGCGGGGCAGGTCGACTACGACGCCCTCCTCGCCCGCATCACGGACAAGATGGCCGCCTTCGTCGCCGAGGCGGTCGAGCGTCCCGACGTGGGCCTCGTCGTCTACGGCGGCGCCATCCACAACGACGTGGCCCCGATCCCCGAGTACGCCGCCTTCAGCTACGCCGCCCCCCTGCGGGCGCGCGCCGCCGGGGCGCTGGTGGAGGTGGACCTGTTCGCGCCGGAGCAGGTCGCGGGCAACGAGGTGCTGCTGCCCCCGCCCTGGCAGGCCCTCCTCGGCACGGCCACCGGGCCGGACCGGGCGGTGCTCGTCGAGCGCGCGCCGGACAGCTTCATCGTGCTGCTGCCGGAGACGCCGGGGGCGGCGACCGGCGGCGGCGCGCCCGCGACCGGGGAGGGTTGAGGCCCTCAGGGCTGGTTCGCGGCGGCCCAGGCGACCAGGGCGTCCACCTCGTCGTCGAGGGCCGGCGCGAAGCTGCCGGTCAGCGAGTTGGTCTCCTCGTAGTGGTCGCCCTCGGCCTCCTCGAACCAGGGCACCGTCTCGTCGAGCTGGAAGTCGTAGGCGGGCACGACGTAGCCCAGCTCGTCGTTGCCGAGGCCGACGATCCAGCGCATCCCGCCGGGGAGGCGGTCGAGGAGGTAGGGGCCCGCCGGGGCGGCGTCGAGGTCGGGCGGGTTCGGGTTGTCGGGATCGACGAGGGGCACGTCGCCGCCGCCGGTGAGGCTGCCGTCGTAGCCGCCGACGGCGAGCTCGGGGAACAGCTCGCCGGGCACCGTGAGCAGGGTGAGGTCGCCGAGGCGCACCAGGTCGATCTCGGTCTCGACGGTGGGGGTGTTGTCGGCGTCGATGGGCCGCGAGGGGTCGTAGTCGTAGAGCTCGCGCTCGATGATGCCGGTGAGGAACAGGGCCTGGAACGCGTAGTTGTCGACCGGCAGCCGGAAGACCCGCCGGGCGAAGCGCAGCTTCGGGTCGGCCATGGGCTCGCCGGCGGCGACGGCGTCGAGGGCCATCACCCCCATGAGGCTGCCGATGGTCTCGGTGCGGGCGTAGGTGTAGTCGTCCCAGACCGCGCCGTCCGGGTCCTCGGTGTCGACGCGCAGCGAGGTCATCATGCCGCCGACGGCGCCGTTGACGAAGATCGCGGTTCCCCCGGTGCCGTCGACGCTCAGCGACTCCCAGCTCGCGCCGGACTCGACCGTCTCGCGCAGGGCGTGGGGGAAGTCGCTGGAAATGCCCGTGTTCTCGTCGGCCAGCGACTCGGGGTGATCGCCGAGGTGGACCAGGGTGGTCACCGTGTCGCCGGCGGCGTCGAGGAAGCGGGCGGTCTGGATGGAGGGGTCGATGATCACGGGGTCCCGGATGTCCGTCATCACGTTGTGCACGCCGTTTTCGTGGTAGTCGCGCATGTCGGCCGCGCCGAGCTCGACGGCGCCGACCTCGACGAGGCCCGCCGCCGCCTGCTGGACCGCCTCGACGATGGCGGCGCGCACCGAGGCGACGTAGTCGGGGTCGACGCCGCTCTCGACCTCGGAGGGACCCCACAGGCCCATCGTGTCGGGCCCCTCGTGGGTGTGGGTGCTGGCGACGACGAGCAGGTCCACGTCGGCGTCGGTGGCGGCCAGCGCCTCGCGGGCGGCGAGCACGTCGGGCCGGAAGAAGCCCACCACGTCGATCTCGACGAGGGCGAGGCGGGTGGCTCCCTGGTCGAGGACCACGGCCCGCGCCCACAGGTCGTCGCGCACCGACCGCGCCGGCATGGCGTTGTTGAAGCCCGCCATCCACACCGCCTGGAACTCGCCGTCGCCCTCGCCCGCGTCGGGGCCGGGCCAGCCCGCGTCCCCCTCGCACAACCGGTCGCAGCCGCAGTCGAGGAAGGGCTCGGTCGCCGGCTCGTAGGTCCAGTCGCCGTCGAGGTCCTCCCAGCTCTCGAAGCAGTCCGGGGTGATCGGCACGGCGGCGACGCCCACCCGCAGGGGGCCGTCGGCGTCCTCGCAACCCGCGTCGCCGGGGCAGGCGAGGTCGATGGCCGGGTCGCGGGCGGGAGCGGAACCGGTGTCGGCCGCCGGCTCGTCGCGGGTGCAGGCGGCGAGGCCGGCCAGCCAGCCGGCGAGGAGGACGGCGGGACCCATCGCGACCTCCCGGAGCGCCGCCTACTCGTCGGCCTGGGCGGTGATCGTCATGTCGACCTCGCAGGGGAGGTCGATCTGGGCGTACTTGATCACCGTCGCGCAGTCGGCGCCGGTGCAGTCCACCGCGACGACGACCTGGCCCTCCATCGTGGACCAGGTGGGGAAGGTGCCCGAGACGTCCTGGGTGGCGACGATGGTGGCGTCGAAGCCGTCCACCGGGTTCTCGTCGCCGTGCTGCTCGCAGGTGAAGTCGCTGCCCGACAGGGTGCAGCTCATCGTGTCCCAGCCGTCCTCGTCGGGCTCGTCGAGCTGCACGGTGAAGTGCGTGTCGTCGGTCATCGTGAGGGTGAAGCCGCCCTCGCCGCCGCCGGTGTCGCCGGTGTCGCCGGTGAAGCCGCAGCTGTCGCTCGCGACCTCGCTCGTCGAGGACCAGTGGCCCTCGGTGGGGGTGGTGACCTCGGCCCCGCCGTCGCCGGCGCCGCCGCCCGTGTCGTCCACCCGGTTGTCGCCCTTGTCACCACAGGCCGCCAGGCCCGCCAGGGCCAGCAGGATCGTCGCTCGCATCGCGCCTCCTCCGCCGCCGAATCGCGCGGCGACGCGAGGAGGGTAACCGCGGCGCATCCGGCTCGCAGCGGAAAACCCGCGGGGGGGGCGGTCAGCCGGCGAGCCAGGCCGCGGCGAGGAAGGCGAGGAGCAGCACCGCCGAGGCCGCCCCCTCCACCCGCTTCGCCGGCTGCCGACCCGGACAGGTGAGGAGGCCGGGGAGCGGGACCAGGACGGCGGCCAGGGCGGCGACGAGGGGGGGCCGTCCCAGGGCGAGGGCGAGGCCGGCGAGGGCGATGCCGAGGCCGGCGTAGACCCCGGCGAGGAGCGCCCGCGCCCCCCGCTGCCCGAGGGTGCTCGTGTAGGAGGGCACGCCGGGGATCTCCTCCTCGGGCCGGCGCGTCTTGCGCCCGAACTCGAAGGCGAGGAGCCCGGCCGAGGACAGGGCGGCGAACCACAGGTAGCCCCACCGCCAGGGAGCGCCGGTGGAGGCGTGGACGAACAGCGCCAGGGGCACGACCACCGGGTTGTGGGTGAAGGCCATCACCGCCATGTGGCGCTCCAGCCAGGGCCGGATGCCGAGTCCCAGCGGGTCGTGGTCGAAGCGCATCGACAGCGTGAAGGCGAAGGTGGCCGCCCACCAGGCGAAGGCCCGCCCGCCGAGGGAGGCCGCGACCAGCGCCTCGACCGCCACCGCCAGGACGCCCAGGCGGGCGAGGACGGGCAGGGTGACGAGGCCCCGGGAGAGCACCCGGTCGGGATGCGTGATCACGTCGCGGTCGTAGTCCTTGTGCTCGTCCATGATGCGCAGGTGGAGGAACACGAGGAGCACCACCACCGCCGCGGCCGGGGCGAGGCGACCGCCTCCCCCGAGCGCCGTCGCGACCCGCGCGCCGGAACCCCAGAACAGCGCGACGAGCACCGTGTAGACCACCGGCGGGAAGCGCTCCCACGCCCACGCCCAGAGCCCCCGCAGGACCGGCATCGCCATCGGACCCTCCTCGCGGGGAGCGGGACCCCGCGCCGGCCTCGCCTATTGTCGCGCCCCTTCCAGCGGCCACCCGGCCGGGCTCAGCGGGCCAGGGCGAGCAGGCGGCGCTCGAGGTCGAGGGCATCGGCCACGGCGCCGGTGCGGAGCAGCTCGACCAGCGCCGAGTAGGGCTGGAGCTCGGCGGCGGGGGACCGGCGGGCGGCCCGGAGGAGCCCGGCGAGCACGTCGCCGGCCCCGACGAGGTCGTCGCCGGGAACCGCGGAGGGCGCGGCGGCCGGAACCGGGGCGAGCACCGGCGCCAGCCCTCCGTCGCGCCGCACCACCCGCACGGCGTCCACGTCGAGGCAGCCGTGGGCGATCTCGGCCCCGTGCAGGATCCCCAGCAGCCGGGCGAGCCCCGTCGCCAGGCTCCCGACGGCCGCCACGTCGAGGCGGCCGTCGGCCACCAGGTCGCGCACGGTGGTCGCCGGCGGAAGCTCGTCCACCCGCACCAGGCGACCCCAGGCCGGTTCCTGGTCGAGCACCCGGCCGAGGCCGGGGTGGCCGAGGGCGGCGAGGCGCGCGCCCCGGTCGCGGGCGTCGTCGGCCAGGAAGGGGTCGCGCACGACGAGGGCGATGGCCTCCTGCCTGTCGCGGCGCACCTGGTAGCGATCCTCGTGGCGGCCGGCGCACAGCTCCTCGACGATTTCCCAGTCGCCCGGCAGGCGGGTGCCGGGCAGGAGCACGGGGAGCCGGTCCACGCCGCAGGCACAGGTGGGACGGTCGAGAGGCCAGGCCCGCCCGCAGGCCGGGCAGCGCAGGAAGCCCGCGCCCTGGAAGGGCGAGACCCGTTCCGCACGCGCCGAAGCCTGGCGCGCCGGCGGCTTTCGCACGCAGAACGGTTTGCCTCGACCGCTGTTCCCGCCAGCTCCCATCACCCCGAACCCCATGCCCCCTCCAGGTT
>WGAH01000960.1 GCA_015489145.1 Deltaproteobacteria bacterium | reverse complement strand
CATGCTGCCCGGCTACGCCGTGACGGCGCTGCACGCCTACCGCTACGCCTCGGTGGTGGCCCTCGGGGTGGCGGTGCTGGCGGCCTCGGCGGTGCGGGGGCGCCGCGCGGCGCTCGCGGCGGCGGCGGTGCTCGTCGAGACGGTGGTGTTCTCGCCGGTGCCCTGGCCGGCGGCGACGACCCCGGTGCCGGACTCCCCGGTGCTGGAGCGTCTCGCCGCGCTGCCCGAGGGCGCCGTCCTCAGCGTGCCCGTGGAGCAGGAGGACCTCGGGGACCTCGGCTGGATGCTGCTCGCCCAGACCGTCCACGGCAAGCCGGTGCAGGACGGCGGCATCCACCGGCGCGCCGGCCGCGAGGCGACCCGCCTGTTCGACGAGGTGCCGATGCTGCGCGGCCTCGCCGCCCGGGGCGGCCCCCGCTTCCCCGGCCCCGAGGAGGCGGCGTGGTCCTTCGACCGGCTGCGCGAGGCCGGCTACCGCTACGTCCTGGTGCGGGCCGACCGCGCCGAGGCCCTGCGGGGCATGACGGCGCTCCTCGGCGAGCCCGACGCGGCGGACGGGCGCTTCGCCCTGTGGCTGCTCGACGGGGAGCCGCCCGCGGCCCGTCAGCGCGGCCGATGATCGGGGGAGGATGGGGCTTGTCGAGCGGGGATCGCCCGCGGTATGCTGCCGGCGGGGCACGGAGGAGGAGACGCGATGCGTGCGATCACGCGATGGGCGTGCCTGCTCGGCGCGCTGTCCGCCGGCCTCGTCGCCGGCTGCAGCGACTCGAAGTGCGACACCGGCGACTGCAGCGGTCTGGACGTCGTCGAGGGCTCCGGGCTCCCCTCGGGTGCCCCGGGCGGGGAGGCGGAGCCCGCTGGCGAGGGCGCCTTCGAGGAGACCGAGGCCGCGCGGCCCGCCGAGGTGACGGTCTCCGGGGAGGCCGCGACGCCCGGCGAGCAGGCCGTGGAGCCGGCCGACGCCGAGGAGGCGCGCGCTCCCGCCGGCGGGTAGGGCGCGCGCCCAGGAGTCCCTGACCGACCGACGAGACGCGACCTGGCGCGTGCCCGCGGGCGCGAAGCGACCGCCGCGGGGAGGTGCCGAAGGCGCCGGGGGGCGCGAGCCCCCTTCGATGGTTCCGCTCCTGTCGAGGCTCGCGGGTTCCGGGAACCACCAGGGCCGTGGCGGCGCCCGGGGTGGTCAGGAACCTGCGGGCGGAGGCCGTGGCGGGGCGGGGTCGGCGGCGCGCCTGTTAGCCTTCGGGCGTCATGCCGGCCCTCCTCCTCCCCACCGCGCTGCTGCTCGCCGGTGCGCCCGCCGTCGCGGCCGGCGAGCGGGACGACGCCATCGCCGTCAGCTTTGCCCTCGACGACCGCGAGGCGCGGGCGCTGGCGGCGCCGGTTCTCGTGCTGGCCGACGGCGCGGCGCGCCCCTTCGCCGACGACGGCGTCGCCGAGGGCGACGTGCCCGGCGACGGCATCTGGTTCCTGCGGACCACCGTGCCCCGCGCCGAGTCGCTGCACTTCGGCGTGCGCGACGGCGGGCGGGACCTCGGCGACTTCGACGTGCTCCTGCCCGCCTCGGGCGCGGCCCACTTCGCCTTTCGCGCCACCGGCGGCGATCCGCCCCTGGTGGTGGACCTCAAGGCCCCGCCGGCGCCCGCCACCCCGGCGGCGGCGGCGGTGGCCTCGGCGGCGCCGGCCGGCGACGAGGCCGGCGGCGACACCATCGCCGTGACGGTCTACGTCGACGACCGGGCGCTCGGCCGCCTCGGCGCCGCGCCCCGCCTGCGCCTGCCCGGCCAGGACCCGGTGCCCCTGCACGACGACGGCACGGTCGAGGGCGACACGGCCGGCGACCACGTCTGGGTGGCCCGCGCCACCGTGCAGCGCGCCCAGTACCTCCGCTTCGCCGTGCTGGACGGCGACGACGAGGTGGGCGAGCTCAGCGCCTTCCTGCCGAGCAGCTCCGAGGCGGTGCTGCGGGTGAAGACCGCCGAGGGGGAGGCGGGCCTGGAAGTGGTGCAGGAGGCCCAGCCCGAGGGCGCGGTGGGCGGCCCGGCCACCACCGCCGCGGCCCCCGACCGTCTCGCCCACGTCCTGTGGGTGGCCATCGCCCTGTTCGCCCTCGCCTTCGGCTGGGTGCGGGGGGTGGCCTGGCGGCTGTGGCGGGACGAGGTGCGGCCGGTGCTCCGGCGGCTGGACGGATACCTGGACGAGGTGGGCGCGCCTCCCGCGCCCGACGACGACCGAGGGAGTTGAGGCCCATGGCTGAGATCGGCGAGGACACGGCGCGCTTTCGGAAGCGGGTGCTGCTGCTGTTGGGGGTGAACGCGGGCCTTTCGGCGGCGACCTTCGCCGTGGTGCTGTCGTTCGCGATCTTCGCGCCCCCCGAGCCGCCTCCGCCCGAGGGGGCGACCGGCGCGGTCGACCTCGGCAGCGCGGCTCCGGATCGGCCGGCCGATGCCCCGGCGGGGCAGCGCCCCTCCCACGACCCGCTGGAGTCCTGGGTGCTGTCCACCGTGGCCCCGCTGCGCCGGGCGGCGGTGGACTACGGCGACGACCCGGCCGAGGTGCTGCCGCCGGAGAGCGAGATCGAGGCGGCGATCCGGAGCGGCTCCTTCGACTCCGCGGCGACGGTGGCCCTGGTGGCGAAGCTGCGGGACGCCTACGAGAAGTACGCGATGCCCTTTCCCGAGCCCGCCGGGCCCGAGCAGGCGCCCACCCTCGGCGGGGGCGACGAGGCCAGCGTGGTTCGCGCCCTGCTCAAGACCACGACCGACCGCATCACCCGCGCCGCCGAGGAGGCCGGCGAGGACCCGGCCCAGTACCTCCCGACCCGCAGCGAGCTGATCGCGGCGGCCGAGGCGGGCAGCCTCGACGCCGAGCCCGTCCGCAAGGTGCTGATGCGACTGCGCGCCGGCTACGAGCACTTCGGTCTCGCCTTCCCCGACCCCGAGCAGGGCGGCCTCTCCGGCCGGCCGGAGTAACGGGGCGGCGCGCGGCCCTGGGTGCGAGAAGGAAGGAGCCCGAGATGAGCTCCACTCCCGATGGTCTCGTTCGCGTCCGGATACGGGGCCTGGCCTCGATCGAGGACGCCGAGTTCGAGCCCGGTCGGCTCACCGTGCTCGTCGGCGCGAACGGATCGGGCAAGTCGAACGTGCTCAGGGCCCTGCGGCTGGTGCAGATGCTGCGTATTCGCCGGCTCCAGCGCTTCGTCGCCGGCGAAGGCGGCGCGGCGGCCTTGCTCCACGGGGGTCCCAGGCGTACCCGTGCGATCGAGCTGGAACTCGAGTTCCGGCAGCGCGAGAACCGCAATCTCTATCGCTGCCGCTTGGGGTTGGCCTCGGGCGACACGCTGGTCTTCGAGGACGAGGTGGTGGGATTCGATGCCGGCCGCTACCCGGGCCGGGGATTCCACGAGATGTCGCTGGGTGGCGGCCACCGGGAGTCCGTCCTCCGGGACCACCGGAAGGAGCACGCGATCTACAGGACCGTGAACTTCCGGCTCAGCAGGCTCACCTTCTTCCACTTCCAGGACGCCTCGATGAGCTCCGCCCTGCGCACCCACCCGAGGGCGGCGGACGACCGTTTCCTGCGTTCCGATGGGTACAACCTGCCCGCCTACCTCCTGCACCTCGCGGAGAGCGACGAGGAGGCGGACCGCAAGGCCTGGCGTCGCATCACCCGGCTCGTGCGCCGGGTCGTTCCGGGCATCGTGGAGCTGGTGCCGACCCGCGTCGGTGAACACGGCAACGCCGTGCGCCTGGAATGGATCGACGACCGAGGGGAGCGCCTCGGCGTCCACCAGCTCTCCGACGGCAGCCTGCGGGCCATCGCGTTGATCACGACGCTGGCCCAGCCCGCCGAGCGCCTGCCGGGGTTCATCAGCATCGACGAGCCCGAGCTGGGCCTGCACCCGGCGGCCATCGCCCTCATCGCCGAGCTGGCGCGCTCGGTCTCCGAGCGCACGCAGGTCCTCTTCGCCACCCAGTCGACGGCCTTTCTCGACCACTTCGAGGCGGACGAGGTCCTTGTCACCGAGCGGCGGGACGGCGCCACCCACCTCGTCCGGCCCGACCGCGAGGAGCTGCGCGCGTGGCTCGACACGCACACGCTGTCCCAGGCCTTCGCCAAGGGGCTCATCGGCGGGCGCCCCTGATGGTCGGTCTTCCGGCCGGGCCTACCGCGGGCAGTCGGCGGCTTCGAGGAGGGCCCACGGGCCGGCGGCGGCGAGGGTGCGCCAGCCCGGGGCGGCGGGCGGGTCCTCGGCGATCACGGCGGCGCAGCGACCGCCGGGGCCGAGGCCGGAGCGGACGCGGAGGGCGGCGAGGGCGGCGGGGCCGCGGGCGCCGTCGGAGGGCGGCACGCGGCGGTGCAACCAGGCGGAGAGGTGCGTCGCGACGAGGGATTCGCGCGCCCGATCGTCCAGGGCCACGGCGAGCGGCCGATCCTCGGGGAGCCGGCGCGCCGCGGCGAGGACGGCTTCGGGCACCGCCACCGG
>WGAH01000959.1 GCA_015489145.1 Deltaproteobacteria bacterium | reverse complement strand
GCCGGCCTACACCTACTCCCTGCTCTGTCACCGGATGGGCGACGTGGGCGACGTCGCGTGGGATTCGGGTGAGATCGTCGTCGAGAATTCCGGGGCGACCACCGTAACGCACCCCGGGATGAGCGTGGTCGCGGGCGACTTCGACCTGCGGGAAGTGACCGTGTACCGCGACTACGAGCAATGCGTCGTGGAAACCGGAGACGACGAGCCCGTCGAGTGCCTCGCCACCTGCGAGAACACCCTGGAGGGGATCCGCCTGGTCGGCCTCTTCGTGCTCGACGGCGCGGTGCGCGAACTCGACTGCGACTCGGACGACCTCGACGGCGCGCCCGCGAGCTTCCGGCTCGGGTGTTTCGTGCCCGACGCCGTCGACTGGTCCTGCGACATGCGCCTCAGGGGGGACGAGGGGTGGGACGAATGGTGAGGCGCCGCCGGCTCGGCCTCGCCCCCGGCGGTGACGCGCGGCTCCCCGGCGACGCGCTCCTGCGCCCCGGCGCGCTGGCGGCGGCGCTCGTCCTGCTGCTCAACGACCGCTGGCTCAAGGCGGCGCACCCCTCCTGGCTGAGCGGCAAGCTGTCGGACTTCGCGATCTGCGTGCTCATGCCGCTGGTGATCGTCGCCTTCGTCGAGTGGGGGCGCTGGCTGGTCGGGCGCTGGCGGCCCGCCGGGCGCGGCGTGGTCCTGCTCGCCTGCGCGGTCACCGGCCTGTGGCTCGCCGCCATCCAGCTCAGCCCGGCGGCGGCCCGCCTGCACGTCGCCCTGTTCGCCGCCCTGCTGCCCGGGAGCCACCCGGCCGTGACCCCGGACCCGACCGACCTGCTCGCCCTCGCCTTCCTGCCCCTCGCCGCGCGCATCCAGGCGAGGGCCGGCGCCCGGCCCGCCGACGGCCCCTCCGGCGAGGCGGGGGCGCCGTTCTCCTCCCGCCGCGCGACCGCCGAGGGGCCGCGCTGACTCAGGCGGCCCGGGGGCGCAGCACCGCGCAGTCGCCCCCGGCGCGCAGGGCGGCGAGCCACCGCGCGGCCTCCTCGGCGTCGCGGAGGGGGGGCGCCCCGCAGGCGCGGGCCATCGAGCGGCGGGGTTCGGCGGCGGTGGAGGGCAGCAGCACCTGCGCCTGCACCGCCCGGCCGAGGGCCTCCCAGGCGGCCCGGTCCATCGGGCGCGTCTCGAGCACCACGTCGAGGTCGGCGTCGCCGTGGACGCGGGCGAAGGCCGCCTGCAGGCGCGCGACGGCGGCCTCGGCCTCGCCGTCCACCGCCGGGTCGAGGCGCAGCACCAGCGCCGCGTCCGCGGCGCCGACCAGGGGCGTCGCGACGCGCAGGAGGCGCTCGAGCTCGGCCGGGTCGTCCCAGCGCGGCCAGGCGAGGACGCGGAGGGGGGCGGCGGCGTCGACGGGCCAGGCGGTTCGCGGGACGCGGAGGGCCGGGGAGCCGAGGGCCTCGGCCACCGGCGCCAGGGCGGCGTCGGCGGGGCCGCCGGCGGGAATCCAGGTCTCGCCGGCCGCGAGGAGGGGGAGCGCTTCCGGGACCTCGGCGTCGCCGGCGATCACGGCGGTACGGGCCCCGGGACGGCCCGAGGCCCGGACGGCCTCCCGCAGGGCTTGGCGCACGGCGGCCTCCCCGCCCGGGGGCGCCCAGGCGAGCACGCTGCCGCCCCGGCGCAGCCAGGCCGCCGCCGCCCGCGTCCAGCCGGCGTCCTCCGGCGGCGGGACCACGACGGCGCGGGGCCGGGGCAGGTCGCCGGCGTCGAGGGCGAGGTCGGCCAGCAGCTCGTCGAAGCCGCCGAGGCCGTGTTCCTCGAAGCCCGCGAGGTAGCCCTCGCGCCACCAGGTCGTGTTCAGCGCCTCGACGAGGCGGCCGAGGTCGGCCAGCAGCTCCGGCACGCGCGCCGACCAGGGCGGGCCGGCGTCCTCCAGCGCCCCGAGGTCGAGGGCCGCCAGGGTGCGGGCCGCCGCTTCGAGGCGTTCGCGCCGGGCCGGGTCGCCGAGGTGGCCGCGCAGCCAGTCGGCGCGCAGGCGGGCCACCCCCTTCCACCGCGGGAGCAGGCGCGGGTGCTTGCGGTAGAAGCGGACGAAGGCCCGGGCCACGGTGCGCTGGCGGCGGGCGAGGTCGTCGAAGGTGAGGACGTGGCGGTGGGTGGCGCGGGCGCGGGCGTCGTAGCACACGCCGATCCCCATCGCCTCCAGGCGCACGCCGAGGTCGGTGTCCTCGCAGCCGTAGTGGCGGAAGCGCTCGTCGAAGCCGCCGGCCTCGCGCACGGCGGCCAGGGGGGCGCTCACGTTGCAGGTGTAGAAGTGGAAGCCGTCGAGCACGGCGCCGGGCTGGAGCTCGGCGTAGTCGAAGACCAGGCCGGATCGCTCCAGGTGGCGCATCAGCGCGTTGCGGAGCGCGGCGGGAGGCTGCTCGAAGGTGCCGAGCACCGCCGTGGGCCCGGGGGACTCGGCGTGGGCGCGCAGGTGGGCCGCCACGAGGTCCGGGGCGGCGATGGTGTCGTCGTTGACGAACAGCACCAGGCGCCCGCGGGCCTCGGCCAGGCCGGTGTTGCGCGCCGCCGCCAGCCCGCCGTTGGGCCGCCGCAGGCTGGTGACGGGCACCGGCCAGTCCACGCCCGCGAGCATCTCGGCGGTGCCGTCGGTGGAGCCGTCGTCCACCAGCACGATCTCGAAGGCGCCCGGCGGGACCTCCTGCCGGCAGAAGCTCGCCAGGCACTCGGCGAGGACCTCCCGGCGATTGTAGGTGCACAGGCTCACGGTGAGTTCCGGCGGGCCGGCGTGGGGGCGCCCGGCGAGGTCGGCGAGGCGCAGGTCGGCGGCGGCGCGGGAACGGTCGGCGGCGACGGCGGCGCGGGAGGCGGCGAGCAGGGTCTCGGCGACCCGCCCGGCGCGGCCCGCGGCCTCGGCCTCCCGCCAGGCGCGGACGAGGACCGGGGCGAAGGCCTCCGTGCCGACCGCGGCGAAGGCCTCGGGGCGGCCGGCGAGGGCGCTCTCCCACAGCGGCGCGCCGGGCAGGCCGGCGAGGCGGCCCTCGAAGCCGTCGCCCTCGCCGGTGACCGCGAGGTCGGAGGTCACGAGGGCGGCGTCGGGGTGGGCGTCGAGCCAGGCGAGGAGGTGGGCGAGGCGGTTCGGGAGCGGGGTGGCGCGCGGGTCCTGGAGGGCGACCACCCGGCCCCGGGCTTCGGCCGCCGCCCGGCGGATCGCCACCCCGTCGGCCAGCGCCGGCTCGTGGAGGAGGCGCGCGCCCTCGACCCCCTCGGGAAGCCGCAGGCCGCCCTCGCGGGAGCGGTCCACGACCAGCGTCTCCACGGTCACGCCGCGCTGCACCGCCAGGGCGTCGAGGGTGCGCCGCAGGGTCGCCGGCTCGATGCCCGGCGGGGCGAGGACGATGGCGGTGACGTCCGGGCGCGCGGGCCGGCGGCGCGGCGGGGCCTCGGCCTCGGGCTCGTGGCCGGCGAGGGCGCACAGCTCCCGGTAGAGCGCGAGGGCCTCGGCGGGCACCCCGGCCGGGGGCGGCGGGCGGCGCAGCTTGCCGTCGGGAAAGGAGCGGTCGATGGCGGCCCCGGTGAAGTCGGCGAGGCGGTCGAGCCCCTCGGGCCGGAGCACCTGGTCGAAGTGCAGGAACAGCCAGCGACCGGGCACGTCCTCCCGCTCGCGCAGGGCGAGCACGTTGCGGTACATCGCCGTCCAGGTGGCGAGGGCGTCGGCGAAGTCGAAGCGCAGGTCCGCCAGGTAGCCGGCGGTTCGCACCTCCTCGACGATGCTGCGCGCGGTGAGCGCCGGGTGGCGGAACACGACCACCAGGGCCGGGTCGGCGAGGTGGGGGCGCCAGGCGGGCAGGGTGTAGCAGAAGCGCGGGTCCTTGAAGCAGAAGGGGCGGTGGGCGGTCAGGGCGCGAATGTGGGCGTCCAGCGCCGGCGCGGCGCGGACGGGCGGGTCGGGGGGCAGGGCGGCCAGCCAGCGCTGGTTCTCGCCGAGCCCCGGCCCGGCCAGCGGCGCGAGGAGGGCCTCGTTGATGCCGTTGACCTCGGGCCCCTCGAAGAAGCCCTTGGGGTTCGCCGCCCGGGCGGGCCACAGCTCGCCGCCCATGAAGTACCCGGCCGAGGCCAGCGTTCCCGCCACCATGCTCGTGCCGCTGCGCCCCGAGCCGAGGACCAGGCAGTCGCGCATTTCCACCTCCCGCACCGCGCGGTGCGCCCCCCCATCGGT
>WGAH01000958.1 GCA_015489145.1 Deltaproteobacteria bacterium | reverse complement strand
GGACGTGGGCGGCGCACGACGTGCTCGTCCTGCCCTCCACCTGGCCCGAAAACAGCCCGCTGGTCGTCCGGGAGGCGCGCGCCGCCGGCCTTCGCGTGGTGCTCAGCAGCCTGGGCGGCGCCGCCGAGCTGGCCCCGGACGCGCCCCGCGTGCCCCCCGACGACGACGAGGCCCTGTTCGCCGCGCTCGCCGCCGAGGTTCGACGCGGTCGCCGCCGCGCGCCGCCGGCGCGCTGGCCCGCCCCGGCGGATCACGCGCGCTTTCTCGACGAGCAGGTCTACGCCGCGATTCGCCGCCTCGCCCCCCCGGAGAGGCGCCCGCCTACTTGACGTGGCAGGTCAGGCAGAGCGCGCTGCCCTGGTTGTTGATGCGGAGAAACGGCGCGTAGGTGTTGTTGTGGGGGTTGTGGCAGCTCCCGCACTCCACCTGGTTCCCGCCGCTGCCGTAGAGGCGCAGGCCGGCCGAGGTGACGGCGGTGGCCGAGTAGAAGGCGGTGTCGGCGGTGTTGTCGTAGGTGACGCTCACCGGGTGGTCGTTGGACAGGTCCTGTCCAACGTTCGCGCTGGCCGAGCCGGACATCTTGTTGACGTTGCTCGTCCAGGACCAGCCCCTGGACCAGGTGTTGCCGTTGTAGTCGCCGGCCCCCGGCCCGTTGCGGAGGTTGTCGAAGGCGATGGTGCCATCGTGGCAGGACAGGCAGGCCAGGCTCACCCCCTGGGGCTGGCTGGCGATGGTCATGTCGATGCTCGACGAGCTGTACATCGTGTAGCCGCTGGTGTTGACGCTGCGGTTCCAGAGCACGACGCCCACGCTCGCGTCGCCGAAGTGCGGCGTGTGGCAGAAGGAGCAGAGCTGGTCCTTGTCGGTGTCGGCCCCCGGCGCGCTCGCGAGCTTGATGCTGCCCGTGCCCGAGGTCGAGAGGTTGTGCTTGGTGCTGGAGATGTCGTCGGCGGCGAGGGCGGTATTGCCGAGCAGGCCGACGGCGAGAGCAAGAACGAGCGGTCGGGCGAACATCGGTTCCTCCTGGCGGGCCCGGTCCGGTCGGGCGACCGGGTCGTTCCGGGGAACGGATCCGACCCGCGGTCGAACACCTGGCTCGACGTCTTTCTCGTCCAGCACGCTGATCCGGCGCAGGTCCGCCCCGCCGGGGCCGGCGGGTTTTCCAGCTTTGTCCGTGGCACCCCCGCCTCGCGGAGCGCGGGGGCGGAAGACCTCGCCCGAGGGGGGGGCGACGGTGGAGGGGAACGGAGGCTACCGGTCGTACCAGCGCGGGCGCCAGAGCTGGTTGACGCCGGCGAAGCCCTGGAAGCGCCGCCGGCCGCGCAGGGCGTCCATCGCCTGCCAGGCCATCGCCCGGCCGATGGCGAGGGCGAACCACCGGTGCAGGTCGCGCCGGTTGCGGTAGGGGCTGAACATGCGCGCGGCGTAGCGCCAGGGCTTGCGCGCGACGAAGTCGCGGTAGTTGGCGGCGGTGAGCTCGGCGACCTCGGCCCGGCTCAGGTGCTCGGTGGGCATGACCGGGTAGAACATGTCGAACTTGTCGAAGTCGGTCTCCTCCAGCCAGCCCTTCGCCTTGGCCTCGTAGTAGAGCCGCGTGCCCGGGAACGGCGTGATCGGGTGGAAGGCGGCGAAGTCGAGGTCGGCCTCGTGGGCGAGGCGCAGCAGGTCGCGAATGCTCTCGCGGGTGTCGTGGCGCAGGCCGGTGAGGAAGGTCGCCTGCCGGAACACCTCGGGGTAGCGGTCGCGCAGCAGGTGGAAGGCCTCGATCGTCTGCTTCTCGTGGTAGCGGTGCTTGCCGAGGTTGCCGAGGTCCTCGGCGGAGACGCGCTCCACCCCCACCAGGACGTGCCTCAGCCCGGCCTTCACCATGAGCGGCAGCGTGCCGTCCCGCTCCTGCCGCATGAGGTTGTCGAGGCGGGTGAAGGCCCACCACCCGAGGTCGTAGCCGCGGTCGATGATGCCCTGGCAGAACTCCCGCAGCCAGTGGTTGTCGACGTTCCAGGTGCCGTCCACCCAGAACAGGTAGCGAACCCCGTAGCGGTTGTAGAGGAGGTCGATCTCCTCGAGCATGCGGCCGACGCTCTTGCTTCGATAGGGGCGCACCGCCTGCCCGCCGCCGCGCTCGCGGGCGTGGGCCTCGCCGCCGCCCTCCTGCACGATCCACGAGCAGAAGTTGCAGGTGTCCACGCAGCCGCGCCCGCGCTGCACCGTGACGGCCTTGGGCCAGAGGTGGCCGAAGGGGGCGTAGCGCGACAGGTCCACCAGGTCGTAGGCGGGGATCGGCAGGGTGTCGAGGTCGCGGATCAACGGCCGGTGGGGGGTGTGGACGAAGCCCCCCCTGCCGTCGCGGAACACCAGCCCCGGCACCTTCGCCGGGTCGCCGCCCTCGCGCAGGGTGCGGAGCAGCTCCTCGAGGGTCTGCTCGCCCTCGAAGCGCCCGACGTAGTCCACCGCCGGGCAGGTCTCGAGCGTCCACTCGGGCT
Organism: Deltaproteobacteria bacterium; assembly: GCA_015489145.1. GTDB lineage: Bacteria > Myxococcota_A > UBA796 > UBA796 > UBA2385 > S143-5. The sequence continues at coordinate 9,079 of WGAH01000958.1, read as the reverse complement.
CGGCCGAGTAGAGGTGGCCGCCGGCGACGAGCACCGCCTCGGGCAGCAGGGTGCGGGCGAGGCGGAAGGCGCGCAGCCCCTCGTGGCCGTACACCACCTTCTCGCCGATGGCGACGACGTGGGGGCGCCGCACGAGCAGCTCGCGGGCCAGGGAGCGCCAGCCGATGTTCTCGAGGCAGCAGTCGAGGATCTCGACCTCGACGTCCTCGAGGTGCTCGCGCAGCCAGGCGGCGAGCGCCGGGTAGCCGAGGGGGAGCAGGAAGTTGTCGCTCTCGTTGAGGATGGGCCAGAAGTGCCGCGGCGGGCGCAGGAACAGCACCTTGAGCGGCCGGCCGCGGGTGTCGATGCGGTCGATGGGCGGCGGCAGGTCGGGCATGGCTCCTCCGGGGTCGGCGGGGCGCCGATCATAGCGGGTCGGCCAGCGGGAGCGCGAGGCGACGGTCGGCGGCGGCGGCGCGCCGAGGCGGGAAAAGAGAACCGGGGGAAATGGAACGATCGGCGACAGAACGCCCCCAGATGGAATGCCTGTCCACCGCCGCTCCACGGAAAAACGCCGAATATCACCCAACCACCGCCGCTCGCCCTTCCATCCGGGGCACTTCTCTTCCGCCAACCTTCCATCCAGGCGCCTTCTCTTCCCCAAACCTTCCATCCAGGCGCGGGCACTAGCCGCGCCGCCCGCCTCCCGCCGCCCCGGGCGGCTCGGGGGCGTCGAGGTCGCGGCCGGGGCGGGCGAGGCGGGCGAGGACGGCCTCGTCGAGGAGCACCCGCGCCCAGGCGGCCAGGGCGAGGGCGGCGGCGAGGAGGGTGGCGAGCTGGCAGGCCCGCACCGCGAGCACGGCGAGGCCCGCCTCGGCGGTCGACACCCCGGCGGCGGCGGTGAGCGCGGCGACGAGGGAGGCGTCGAAGGCCCCGAGGCCGCCCGGCAGGATCACCAGCGCCATCGCCGTGGTCTGGGCGACGCCCATCGCGAACAGGGCGCCGAGGGGGCGCAGCGGGACGCCCACCGAGGCGGCGGCGGCCACCGTGGCGGTGGCGAGGAGGGCCACCGAGGCGGCGGTCCAGGCGAGACTCCGCCCCCAGGCGGCGGGACCCCGGCGGGCGGCGGCGGCGAGGTAGCCGGCGAACAGGGCAACCTCGTCGTCGAGGCGGGCAAAGGCGCGGCCGGCGGCCCCGGGCAGGCGGCCGAGGCGGCCGGCGGTGGCGGCGGACAGGGCGACGAGGAGGCGGGGGCGGAAGGAGAGCCCGCCGAGGGTCGCGCCGGCCGCCGCCACGAGGAGGCCTCCCGCGAGCACGGGCCGCCAAAGTGCCGGCGGCACCGTCACCACGGGGAGGAGGGCCGCCACCAGGCCCGCTCCCACCAGCAATCCCGACAGGCGGGCGTGCAGGGAGGCCGCCAGCACCGCGCTGGCCCGGAGGCCCCAGCGCCGGGCCACCGCCAGGGCGAAGGCCACCTCGCCGGCCGGCCCCGGAAAGGAGAGGTTCAGCGCCGTCGCGGCCAGGGCCAGGGTGGCGAGGTGGCGGGCCGGCGGCGGCGCCTCCCCGGGCTCCCGGGGCAGCAGGGCCCGCACGCGCGGCCCGTGGCAGGCGGTGGCGAGCAGGCCGAGGAGCACCGCCAGCGCCGCGGGGCCGAGGCGCCACGCCCCGGGTCGCGCCCCGGCGAGGCGGCTCGCGCCCAGGCCGACGAGGCCCATCGCGACGAGGCCCGCCAGCCCGAGGCTCGCCGCCCGGGCCACCACCCGGCGCCGCTGTCCTCGCGTCAACGGCCGCCCGCCGCGCGCTCGCTGGCCGCCTGGAACCGCCGGGACAGCGCGACCAGCGCCCCGCCCGGCAGCACCCGGTAGACCGCCTCCCCCACCCGGCTGTCGCGGAAGCGCCAGGCCAGCGCCAGCCCGAGGTGGTTGCGCTTGTGGACCTCCCAGCGGAAGCGCCGCGCCGCCCGCTCGACCTCCCGGGGCGGGAAGCCGGGCATCTCCAGAAAGCTCTCCCGGTAGACCGCCGCCGGCCGGTCCCGCACCCAGCCCTCCTCGCGGCAGAGCCGGTCGAGGTCGGTGCCAGGGAAGGGCCCGAAGACGAAGCACTTGGGGCCGATGCCCCCCTGGCCGGTAAACGAGCGCGCGCCGGCGTAGAGGCGCCGGTTCAGCTCGACGGTGCGCCGGTGGTCCTCGGGCGTCTCGTAGGGCAGGCCCACCATGTTCGTCGCGATGAGCGCCACGCCGTGCCGGTGCAGGGCGTCGGCCGCCGCGAGGAGCTGCTCGTCGGTGGCGCTCTTGCGGAGGACCCGGTTGCGGATGTCGGGGCTGCCGGCGTCGATGCCCACCCACACCGCCGAGCAGCCGGCCCGGGCGAGGGCCCCCACCAACTCCTCGTCGAGGGTGTCGGCCCGGGCGAAGATGCAGAAGGGGTAGCGAAAGCGCCGGGGGTAGCCCTCGCAGAAGCTCAGCGCCCAGCGGCGGTCCCAGGTGAAGGTGTCGTCCCGGAACACGAGGCCCCGAAAGCGGTAGCGCCGCTCCAGGGCGGCGATCTCGGCGAAGACGTGCTCGGGGCTCCGCATGCGGGCCCAGCGCCCCTCGCCGCGCCCGGCGTAGACGTGGTTCGAGCAGAAGGAGCAGCGCCACGGGCAGCCGCGACCGGCCAGCATGAAGACGTTGCCCATGTTGGCGTCGGTGATCGCCTGGAAGTCGACGATGTCCCGCGCCGGGGGCTCGAGGGCGTCGAGGTCCTCGAGGAAGCGCTCCCGGGGCTCGGGGCGTTCGCGACCCCGCAGCCAGGTGCCCGGGATGCCCGACAGGTCGCGCTCCCCGTCCGCAAGTCGGCGAACCACGGCGGCCAGCGGGCGCTCCCCCTCACCGGTGACGGCGAGGGTGGCCCCCGTCTCGGCAACCACCCGGCCGGGCACCAGCATGGCGTGGGCGCCGCCGGCGACGACGGGCAGATCCGGGAAGACCGCCCGGATGCGCGCCACCGCCCGCCCCATCGCCACGGCATTGCTGCTCGGCCCGGTGATGCCCACCAGGTCCGGCTCGAAGGCGCGAATGGCGGGCAGCAGGCGGCGGGGATGCCAGGAGCGGTTCAGCTCCACCACCCGCACCACCGGGTCGAGGCCCTCCTGCCTCAACCAGCTCACCAGGGCTCCGTAGGCGAAGGGAAAGAGGCGCACGAAGCCCGTGTGCAGGTTGAACAGCACCAGCAGCAGGCGGGGGCGCCGCATCAGGGAATGCCCGCCCCGACGGCACCCAGCGCCCGGTGCAGCGCGAAGAAGGCGACCCCCTGGTAGGTGCGGCGGGCCAGGCGGCGCACCGCCCGGTCGCGGTGGAGGAGCTTGCCGAGGGAGGCCGGCGAGGCGTAGTAGCGGGCGAGGATGAGGCTCATGTCGCGGCGCACCTTGTCGGGGTCGCGGCCGTCCTTGAAGTTGTAGTGCCAGTAGGTGTTGTCGAGGCTGGCGTCCTCGTCGATGATGCCCCTGGCGAGCATCTTGTGGTAGGCCGCCGAGCCCGGCAGCGGCGAGGCCATCGTCAGCCGGAAGAAGTCGCTCACCTCGGGGCCGTGGCGGGCGGTGGCGGCGAGGTCCTCGTCGGTCTGCGAGGGGGCGCCGTAGATGTGGCTGCCCCACACCAGCACCCCCCGTTCCCGGAGGATGCGCGAGGCCCGCCGGTTCAGCTCCAGGGAGCTCTCGGACTTGCCCACCGCCGCCAGGCCGCCCCGGGTGTAGGACTCGAAGCCCATGTTGACGAGCACCAGGCCGGCGCGCACCATCGCGTCCACCATCTCCGGGTGGCGGGCGGTGGTGTCGGCCCGCAGGCAGAGGCCGATCTTCAGGTTGAGGCCGCGGCGGGCGATCTCCTCGAAGAGCGCGGTGGTGACGTCGGGAAAGCGGGTCGGGTCGCCGTGATCCACGCCGACGGTGTCGTCGACGAAGTTCACCTCGGTGAAACCGCGCCGGGCGAGGTCCTCGAGCTCGGCGAGGATCGCCTCGTTGGAGCGCCGCCGGTAGCGCCCCCACATGCCCGGCTGGGAGCAGAAGGAGCAGTGGTAGGGACAGCCGCGGCCGATCTCGGTGAGGGCCGACCAGCCCGGCGAGACGAGGCCCCGGCGCCGCGGCTCCACGTCCCGGTCAGCGGGGCGCAGCGCGTCGAGGTCGCGCACGAAGGCGGCGCGCTGGCCCTGCTTCGGCACCTCCCCGTCCCAGTAGGCCACCCCGCGAAAGCCCGGGTAGCCGGCGCGCGGGCGCCCGCCCTCGGCGAGGAAGCGCACCAGGTCGGCGAAGACGCGCTCCCCCTCGAAGCGCACGACGAAGTCGAAGCCGCCGCGCAGGTGGCGCTCCCACTGGAAGGTGGCCGCCTGGCCGCCGGCGACGAGCACCGCCTGGGGCCGCAGCCGGCGCGCGAGGCGGGCCATCTCGACCACCCCGCGGGTGTAGCCGCTGAAGGGGTTGGCGATGCCGATGAGGTCGGGCTCGAAGTCGCGGATGTCCTCGGCGAGCCGGTGCTCGCGCAGGCGCAGGGTGTTGTAGTCGGCGATGCGGACCACCGGCCGCCCGCCGCCGGGAAGCTCCGGCAGGTTCGCCGCCAGCCGGGCGAGGTTGTAGGGCCCGAAGTTCGTGAAGACGACGCCCGAGACGTTGAAGGACCGCATCGGCGGCGTGGTGAGCAGGATGCGCACGGCTCCTCCGGGGCTCCCGGCAAGCGTGGCCCAGCCGTCCCGGGCGGTCAAGCGGGGGGCCGGCGGTGGGAAGGCCGGCACGGGAGCGCCGGCCTCCGGCATGCCGCCCGGGGCGGATCCGGGGTAGGGCGAGGGGAAGGAGGCCCCGTGCGCGTCGTCCTCGTCAACCCCGGCTCGAACCTGCACCGCACCGGCGGGCTCCTCGCCCGCTTCGTCACCCCCATCCCGCCCCTCGGGCTCGCCGCCCTCGCCGCCTGGCTCGGGGCCCACGGCCACGAGGCCGTGATCCTCGACCAGTACGCCGAGCGCTGGGACACCGGGGAGCTCGTGCGCCGCATGCTCCGGGAGCGGCCCGACCTGGTCGGCTTCTCCTGCCTCACCCCGAACATGGGCCGCGTGCGCGAGACGGTGGCCGCCTGGCGGCGCGCCGCCCCGGGGGTGCCGGTGGTCCTCGGCAACACCCACGCCACCGTCTTCGCCGACCGGCTGCTCCGGGAGGGCGTGGCGGATCACGTCGTCCGGGGCGAGGGCGAGGAGCCCCTCCTGGGGCTCGTGCGGGCCCTGGACGCCGACCGCGCCCCGGAAGACGTGGCCAACCTGAGCTGGCGCGACGAGGACGGCGGCGTCCACCACAACCCCGACGCCCGGCCGACGGTGCCCCTCGACGCGCTGCCCTTCGCCGACTGGTCCACCCTCGACCTGTCGCGCTACCGGAGCTTTCCCGTCGTCGCGATGCACGACACGGTCATCCCGATCCAGGGCAGCCGGGGATGCGCCTACCACTGCTCCTTCTGCGCCCAGGACCAGGTCTTCCAGGCGGTCCGCCGCCGGAGCATCGACCGCATCTGCGACGAGATCGAGCACCACATCGACCGCTACGGGGTGACCCACTACGGCTTCAACGACGCCTACTTCCCCCTCAGCATCCGGCAGGGCCACGCCTTCCTCGACGAGCTGGAGCGCCGGGGGCTGCACCGCCGCATCACCTGGATCACCGAGACGCGGGTCGACAAGGTGGACCGCGACCTGTTGCGGCGCATGGGCGAGGACGGCTGCCGCCTGGTGCTGTTCGGCATCGAGTTCGGCACCGACGCGGTGCTGGAGGCCACCGGCAAGCACGCCCGCACCGCGCAGGCCCGGGACGCGGTGCGCTGGGCGCGGGAGGCCGGGGTGCTCACGCTGGGGCTCTACGTGATCGGCATGCCGGGAGAGACGCGCGAGAGCGTGCTCGCCACCCTGCGCTTCGCCCGGGAGCTGTCCACCGACATCGCCAAGTTCAACATCGCCGTCCCCCTGCCCGGCTCGCAGTTCTTCGAGGAGGTCTTCGGCCCCGACGCCGCCAGCCGCGACCTCGACACCGACGCCTTCCACTCCTGGTACAACCCCCTCGTCGCCGGCGACGACCTCGCCTGGACGCCGGAGGGCATGAGCGGCACCGAGCTGGTCTGGCTCCAGCGCCTCGGGATGCTCGGCTACTACGCGCGGCCCCGCTTCGTGCTCCAGACGCTGCGCTCCGGCGCGATCCGCCCGGCCGACATGGCCCGCGGCACCGCCTGGCTCCTCGGCGACCTCGGGGCGATGGCCGCCTCGGCCCTGCGCGGGCGCCTCAGCCGCGCCAACCCAGGCCGATGAGCAGGTGACGCAGGGCGATGCCCCCGGGCGAGCGGGCGTCGCGCAGGCGCGGTCGGCCGAGGGCCGGGGCGCGGGCCTTGCCGGGAAGGCTCGCCACCCAGCGGCGCAGCTCGCGGCGGGCGGCGGCCCGCAGTTCCCGGTCGTCGGCGCGGAGCAGGCCGGCCATCCACCGGGCCTGGGCGCTGGCGCGAATCGTGTAGATGCCCGGCCGGACGGGCTGGTCGAAGGCCGAGCCGACGTAGCCGTACACGTCGTGCTCGCGCAGGGCCTCGCGCATGGCCCGGGCCACCTCGGGGCCGGGCGCGCCGGCGGCCAGGGCCGCGTCCTGCGCGTCCTCCACCGCGGCGACGACGCGCTGGAGGGGCGCGTGGTCGAAGCCCCACAGGGCGGCGAGCCAGGGGTGGGGAGCCCCGCCGGCCAGGTCGAGGCCGCCGACGAGCACGGCGAGCCGGTACAGGCGCAGCGCCTCGCCCATGCTCGCCGGGTCGCCGAGGGCGCGGCGCATCACCTGCTGCACCCGTCCCACCCAGGTCGCCTCGCGCCGCCAGGTCTCGGCGGCGGCGGCCAGCGCCACGTCGGCGGGCTCGGCCCGGTCGAACAGGGCGGCGTGGGCGTGCCACACCCGCGCCGCCCCGGCGGCGGCCACCGCCATGCCCGGGCTGAGGATCGGGTCGGAGAAGCCCGCGGCGGGTGGGAGGATCACCCAGTTCCGCCCCACCGTGCGCGCGACGGCGAACTGCATGCGCCCGGTGCGGACCAGCGGGCGAAGGGGCCGGGCGCGCGCCATCATGCGGGCGAAGGGGCCGTGGCCCTCGGCGATGGCGCGCAGCTCGGCCCAGGGCGAGGCGCCCGCCTCCGGGAGCACGGGCTCGTCGGCATCCACGACGACGCCCACGCTGGCGATGCCGTGGTCGAGGGCGATCACCCAGGCCCAGCCGCCCGGGCGACCGTCGCGGCCCGGCCAGTGCAGGTGGACGGTGGCGTGGTCGCGGCGCACGGGCAGGCGCGGCGCCGCGCGGCCGAGGGCCTCCTCGACGCCCGCGACGCCGGAAAACAGCCCGTAGACCGAGCGGGTGCGAAGGGCCCCCGGCGGGTCGCGGTCGACGAGGCCGAGGCGCTCGCCGAGGAAGCAGCCGAAGCCGCTGGCGTCCACCAGCAGCCTCGCGCGCAGCTCCCGGTCGCCCGTCGGCCCGGAGACGCGGGCGCGGACGGGATCGTCGAGGTCCAGCTCCTCCACGCGGGAGGCGCCGAGCCACTCCGCGCCGGCCCGCCGCGCCAGGCCGGCGAGGAGCAGGTCGAGGTGGGCGCGGGAGACGTGGTAGTCCGGCCCCACCGGCCAGGGCACGGTCTGGAAGAACAGCTCCGGCGGGGCGGCCTCGCCGCCGGCCCGCGCCGGGTCGGCGAGAAAGTAGAGCCCCTCCTTGGGCCAGGCGGCCAGCGGCAGCCCCGCCCGACGGAGGCGCGGGTAGGAACCGAGGGCCGCGAGCTCGGGCACCCCCAGCTCGCGGCCAAGCCAGGCGTGAACCCGGTTCTGCTCGGCGGTGGCCCCCTCCCCCACCGCGTAGCGGGGGTGGGCGGAGCCGTCGACGACGGCCACCGACCGGCCCGACCGCGCCAGGGCGAGGGCGAGCAGCGAGCCGGTGTAGCCGCCGCCGACGATGAGGGCGTCGAGCACCCGCCCGGCCTACTCGGTGTAGACGGCGGTGAAGTCCACGGCCACGTCGCAGGGGAAGCTCACGCCGAGCATGCCCTCGACGGTGGCGCAGGAGTCGCCGGTGCAGTCGACCACCGCGCTCTGCTGGCCCGCCATCGCCGTGTTCGAGGAGAAGGCGCCGGAGGCCGTGGCGTCGAAGCCGAGGACCGCCGACAGGCCCATGTCGCTGAGGTCGACCTCCTGCGCGAGGCGCTCGTCGCAGGTGAAGTCGGCGCCGTCGAGGGTGCAGGTGAAGGCGGCCGTGCCGTCCTCGGGAGCCACGGTGAACGTGCCGTCCCCGTTGTCGGTGAGGGTGAAGGGACCGTCCACCTGGATGGCGAGCTCGCCGCCCATGCTCGCGGCGGCGGCCTCGAGCCCGCAGGGGTCGGAGGTGACGTCGCCCTCGGTGTACTCCCAGATGCCGGACTGCGGGGCGGTGAAGTCGCCGCCGCCGGTGTCGTCGCCGCCGCCGTCGCCCGCCGAGCCGCCGTCGCCGGTGTCGTCGCCCCCGCCGTCACCCGCCGAGCCGCCGTCGCCCGCCGAGCCGCCGTCGCCCGAGGCGCCGCCGTCCGCCGAGCCGCCGTCGCCGGCCGCCCCGCCGTCGCCGAGGGCGGTGTCGTCGCCCTTGTCGCCGTTGCAGGCCGCCGCGAGGGCGAGAATCCCCGTGATCATCAGGATGCGTCGCATGTCTCCTCCAGTCGTGGTCCCGGCGCCGCCGGGAAGGTTGCCGGGCGCCCGGCGGGCGCCCCTACACGAGCGTAGCACCCCCGCGCCGCGACGGCTGCCGGAGCGGCGGGGCGCGGGCCGTCGGGCCCCGGGCCACGCACCGCGGTCTCCGGCGCTTTTCGGTTTCGAGCGGCCCGGTCGGGATTCACCGCCCGGGTGCGCCCGCTGGCTCGTCCCCGCCCCGCCCGCAGGCGAGCAGGACCAGCAGCGCGCGGGTCATCGGCACGCGCCTCACCACCCGGCACCCCCGCCCGCGGCGAAGGTGAACAGGCCGATGTTGGCGCCGTTGTCCGCCATGAGGATGTCGTCGGTGCCGTCGCCGTCGGTGTCGCCGACGAAGCGGGCCTGGCCCGCCCACCGGTAGTT
>WGAH01000957.1 GCA_015489145.1 Deltaproteobacteria bacterium | reverse complement strand
ACCCCGGCCGTTCGCCTCGTGCCCGGGGGGACCTTCTCCGTCGGCCTGTCCCGGGCCGGGGAGGCGGCGGTTCGGGCTCTCGGCGACCCGGCCGGCCCTGGGCCTGCGCCTCCCCTCCGAGGCCGAGTGGGAGGGCGCCTGCCGCGCCGGCACGACGACCCCCTTCTCCTGGGGCGGGGTCCCGCCCGACGCCCCGTGGGCCCCGCGCAACGCCTGGGGCTTCGCCGGCATGGGCGAGCTCGCCGAGCTGTGCGCCGACGGCTGGGCCCCGGACCACGCCGACCTTTCCGCCGACGGCTCCCCGCGTCCCCGGGCGGGCGGCGCGCGGGTGGTCCGGGGCGGCGCGGCGGCCTTCTGGCCCTGGCAGGACTGCGGGGAGTGGGTGTGGCTGCTGTCGGCCGCCCGCCTCCGGTCGGACGAGGCCGACGGGGCCCTCGCGATTCGCCCGGTGCTCCCGCTGCCGCCCCCCGCTCGAGGGCGCCGCCGGCCGGTGTTCAGGGCTCCCGGCGGCCCTCGACGCGCATGAGCGCGAGGTGGGCGGCGCGAAACCAGCGCGGGGTGCGCTGGAGGATTGGGCGAATCGCCGGGTCGGGGCGAAAGCGCCGGTCGAGGAAGCGCCGGGCCTCGGACCGCACGTCCCGCCCGCCGACGCCGTGGGCCCGGGCCTCGGCGGCGAGGGCGCCGGTGTGGGGCAGGTTGAACAGGGACAGGTTGAGGAAGTCGATGGCGTCGGCGTTCTCGGCGACCATCCGGCGCGTCGCCTCCCGGCTCTCCGGGCGCTCGGCCGGCAGCCCGAACAGCAGGTAGAGGTAGGTGCGAATGCCGGCGGCGGCGGCGGCGCGGGTGAGCTCCAGCGCCTCGCCCGGGTCGAAGCCCTTGGCGTAGCGGGCGAGCACGTCGGCGTCGCCGCCCTCCACGCCGAGCTGGAGCATCAGGCAGCCGGCCCCGGCCATCGCCTCGACCAGGCCGTCGCGGAGCAGGCGGCGCTCGGGGCGGGCGAAGCCGTAGAAGGCGGCGCCGTGGTCCCGCGCCACGTCGAGGAAGCGGCGCAGGGGCGCGAGGGGCAGGGCGCTGTCGAGGAGGTGGACCACCGGCGGCGTCCCGCCGGGGCGGCCGGCGAGCAGCGCGTCGACGGCCCGCAGGGGCACCGGCGTGTAGGGGGCGTCCCGGTCGGGGCAGAAGGCGCAGCGCCCCCACCAGCAGCCGGTGGACAGGGGCACGGGCACGATGGGGCGGGCCGCGAGGTAGGGGGCCTCGCCGAGGATGCGCGGCCAGGCCAGGCGGCGGAGCACGCGCCCCGGCGGCACGCCGACGAGGGCCGAGCCGTCATCGGTGTCGATCTCGGGGAGCACCCGCCGCAGCACGTCGAGGCCGGCGCCGGTGGCGGCGAGGCTTCGGGGCAGGGAGCCGCCCACCCGGAAGGGCTGGCCGCGGCGGCGCAGGTGGGCGGCGAGGGCGAGGGTGGCCGGGAGCTGCGAGAGGTAGGCGAGGGAGACGAGGGCGGTGCGGGGCCGCTCCCGGTCGAGGACCGGGTCGAGGACCTCGGTCCAGAGCCCCGCGAAGGGGTCGCCCTCCGCCGCGATGCCGGCGGCGAGGCGCTCGGGGTCGTGGCTGCGCCACGGGGCCGCCACGTCCATGAGGGTGAGGCGCCAGCCCGGGTGCTTGGTGCTCCACCGGCGCAGGGCGGCGTGCAGGACGCCGGTGGCGGTGCGGTGGCGGTGGGGGTCGTAGCCGCCGGGGGCGCGCAGCAGGCCCGCGACCGCCCGGCCGACGGCCGGGTCCGCCGAGGCGCCGAGCACCCGGTGGTAGAAGGCGAGGGACAGGTCGAGGAGCGCGGCGTCGCGCCCGTGACCGGCCAGGGCCGCCGCCAGGGTGAAGGCGCCGGCCGGCGGCTCGGCGGGCATCGCGGCGGGGGCCGCGAGCACGAGGTGGTCGAGGCGGCTCAAGCCGGTTCCGCTCCGGCGAGGTGGCAGGCGGCGCGGTGCCCCGGGGCGAGGGCGCGGAGCTCCGGGGCCTCGGCGGCGCAGCGGGCCTCGGCCACCGGGCAGCGCGCCCGCCAGGCGCAGCCGCCCTCGGGGGTGGGGGCCGGCGGCGGCGGCGGGGCCGGGCGCCCGCGGTCGGGGTCCGGTC
>WGAH01000956.1 GCA_015489145.1 Deltaproteobacteria bacterium | reverse complement strand
GGGCGGTCCTCGTGTAGGATTCCGGCACGGGCCTTGCAGGGATCCACCGCGCGCCCGCGCGCCGTCGGAGCGCGCACGCCAGGGCCCCACCGGAGGGATTCGATGCTCGGACTGATCCTCGCCTTGCTGGTCCTCCTCGTCGGATGCAGCGACCAGGCCTTCAACCCGATCACCGCCACCGACCAGGGCGGTGGGCCGGGCATCGCGGTCGACCCCGACTACATCGACTTCGGCGTGGCCAGCAGGGATGACGACGCCGTCCTCCAGACCTTCGCGATCCAGAGCGTCGGCGAGACCGACCTCACCGTGACGGGCATGCGCATCGAGGGCGACTCCCCCGAGAGCTTCACCCTCGTCGACGCCGAGGAGGGCTACGTCCTGCCGCCGGGCACCGAGGTCGAGGTGACCGTGGCCTTCGAGCCCCTCGGCGCCAACGACCAGGTCGCCCGGGTCATCGTCACCAGCGACGACCCCGACGACCCGAACGCCCCGGTCGAGCTCGTCGGGCGCGGGGCGGTGCCCGAGCTCGAGATCTCGCCGGACCCCCTCGACTTCTCGAACGCCTACGTCGGCTGCGAGACCGAGAACGACGTCACGCTGACCAACGTCGGCACCGACACCCTCGAGATCAGCGACATCTCCTGGGTCGGCGACGACGAGATGTGGCTGAACGAGGACTACACCCTGCCGATCACGCTCGAGCCCGAGGAGTCCACGCTGCTCACCTTCGGTTTCCTGCCCACCGAGGCGAAGCAGTACACCGGGCAGCTCTCGGTCACCTCCAACGAGCCCCTGGGCGTGCGGACGGCCGACCAGCTCGGCGAGGGCAAGTACGCCGGCGAGTACACCGACACCTGGGAGATCCCCACCGATCCCCCCTCCGACATCCTCTTCGCCGTCGACCAGAGCTGCTCGATGGACGACGACACGGCCCGCCTCGCCAACAACTTCTCCACCTTCATCAACGAGCTGAGCGACTACTCCAACGACTGGCAGATCATCGTCGCCAACGACGACGACGGGTGCGCCGACACCGGCATCCTCACCCCGAGCACCTCCGACTACGAGGGCGCCTTCAGCTACTGGGTGCAGCGGGGCGGGGGCCTCTACACCGAGTCGCTGCTCACCGTGGCGGCCAAGGCGGTGGCCCAGGCCGGCAGCACGGGCTGCAACGCCGGCTTCCTGCGCGACGACGCCATGCTCCACATCATCCTGGTGAGCGACGAGCCCGAGCAGTCGAACTACACCAGCGGCCAGACCTGGGACACCCTCGTGCAGTCGATCATCGACGTGAAGGGCTCCTCGGGCATGGTCCGCATCTCGGCCATCGCCGGGGACTACCCGAGCGGCTGCGGCACCGCGGATCCGGGCAGCGGCTACTACGAGGCGGTGAGCGCCACCGGCGGCGTGTTCCTGAGCATCTGCTCGGACTGGGCGAACCCGTCGAACCTCGCGATGCTCGCCGAGGCCTCGATCAACCAGGACACCTTCCTGTTGTCCCACACCGCCGCCGAGGACACGATCGTCGTCAAGGTCAACGGCGCCACGCGCACGACCTGGTACTACGACGAGGCCGACAACGCCGTCGTCTTCACCGAGCACCCCCCCGGCGAGGGCGACACGGTCGAGATCACCTACTCCGGCCTCGCCAACTGCGACTGATCCGCCGGCGTGGGCGGTAGCCTCACCATCGTGGGCCTCGGCCCGGCGCGGCCGGAGCACGTCACCCTCGAGGCGCGCGAGCGGCTGCTCGCGGCGCGCACCGACGGCAGCCGCTGCTACGGGCTGGCCCACGTGCGCGAGATCGTGGAGGCGCTGGCCCCGGGGCTCGAGATCCGGGCCCTCGACTACCTCTACGCGCTGCCCGGCGTCGACCGGCCCACCGCCTACGCCGACCTCGCCCGGATGCTCGTGCGGCGGGCCTTCGAGGACGGCTTCGACGTGCTCTACCTCGTCGCCGGCAGCCCGCTGTACGTCAACGACGCCGTGCTGCTTGTGCGAAAGCTCTGCGCCCGGCACGGCCATCCCCTGCGCCTCATCCACGGCCTGAGCTTCGTCGACCTGGTGCTCGACCGGGTGTTCTGGACGGGGCACCACGGCCTGCAGCTCTACAGCGCGTGGAACGTGGCCCGGGACGGCACCGCGCTGGCGACGGACGCCCCGGCCCTGCTGTTCCAGCTGGGCGAGTTCAGCCGGGGGGCGGACGCGCTCGACGAGGCGCGCAGCGTGGTGATGCTGGCCGAGCTGCGCGACCGCCTCGCCGAGCGCTACCCGCCCGACCACCCGGTGACGGTGCTCTACTCCTCGGGCCGGCCGGACTACCGCTCGCTGGCCCGGCAGGTGCCCCTGGCGCGGCTGGCCGACGAGCCGGTGCCCGTCTACAGCAACCTGTGGGTGCCGGCGCTGTCGGGGCCGGACGCCGACCCGGCGGTGGCCCCGCCCTCGGAGGGGCGGTGATCCGGGTGCGGCCGCCGGTGCCGCGCCCCGGCCGCGCCGAGGCGCCGGAAGGGGTGGTGGACCTCGGCGCCCGGCTCCTCGAGGGCGAGCTGCGCGGCGGGGTCCTGTCGGGGCCGGCGCGGGAGATGCTGCGGGATCGCCTGCAGGACGCGATCGAGCACCGCCAGTACCCGCTCGCCGGGCGGCTTCTCGAGGCCTGGATCGACTCGTGGGCGGCGGCGGCCCTCGTCGACGAGGCCGCGGCGCGCTGGCGGGCCGGGGCCGACGGCCGGGCGCTGGCGGTGCTCGGGCGGGCCGCCGAGATCCTGCGCCTCGCCCACGGCTGGGGGCGTCTCGGGGCCGGGCCGTGGCCGCTGCCGGACCGGGCCTGGCTCGACGCCGCCCTGGGCGAGGCGGGGGCCGCGCGGGCGGTGACCGGCGCCGGGACCTGGGACGGCGCCGAGGCCCTGGCGGCGGCGCTGGGGGTGGAGCTGGACCGGGCGCCGGATCCGCGGGTTCTGGAGGTGCCGGGTCGCGAGGTGGCGCGCCGGCGGGCCGGGATCGGCCGGGCCCTCGCCCGCGGCGAGGCGCTGGCCGTCTTCTTCTCCGGGCCGATCCCCGACGGCCCCGAGGCGCGGCTGGCGGTGGGCGAGGCGCGCATGGAGGCGCGGCGGCAGGAGGCCTTCGACCGCTACGGGCTGCCGGGCCTGCTCGTCGAGGAGGCCCCGACCTGGCGGGAGGTGCTCGGCCCGGCGCCCGCCGGGCGGGAGGGCCCCGTGCTGGCGGCGACCTGCGAGACGGCGCTGCTGCCCGGCACGCCGGCCCGCCTCGCCCGGGGCGACCTCGACACCGTCGGTTGGCTGCTCTTCGCCGGGCCCCACCCGGCGGTGGCGGTCCACCCGGCGGCGGTCCACCTGCTGCGGGCGCTGGACGGCACGGCCGAGCTCGACGCCGTGGCGGGTCGGCTGGGGGCGCCGCCGGCAGAGGTGCGCGAGGTGGCCCGCCAGCTCGTGGCCCTCGGGGCCGCCACGGCCGTGTAGGAGCGCCGGCTACCGCCGCAGCTCGGCCAGGACGGCGATGGCGCGCTCGATTCCGGCGTCGTCCACGTCGAGGTGGGTGACGAGGCGCACCCGGTCGGGGCCCACGGCGACGAGGCGCACCCCGCGGGCCCCGGCCTCGGCCTGGAGGCGCGGGGCGTCGGGGACGGCGACGTAGACCATGTTGGTCTCGGGGGCCTGGACGGCGTAGCCGGCCTCGGCCAGCCCCTCGGCGAGGCGCCGGGCCCGCCGGTGGTCGTCGGCGAGGCGGCCGACGTGGTGGTCGAGGGCGTACAGCCCGGCGGCGGCGAGGATGCCGGCCTGGCGCATGCCGCCGCCGAGGGCCTTGCGGACGCGCCGGCCGCGCGCGATCAGCTCGGCGGGGCCGGCGAGGAGGGAGCCCACCGGCGCGCCGAGACCCTTGGACAGGCACAGGCTGACCGTGTCCCAGGCGCGGGCGCGGCGGGCGGCGGGGATGCCGCTGGCGACGGCGGCGTTGAGGAGGCGGGCCCCGTCGAGGTGGGTGGCGGCGCCGCCTTCGCGGGCCACCTCCGCCAGGGCGTCGAGGGTGGCGAGGGGATGGACGGTGCCGCCCCCGCGGTTGGCGGTGTCCTCGGCACAGACCAGCGTGACCGGGGCGAAGTGGGGGTCGGCGGGGCGGAAGCAGGCGGCGACGTCGGCCGGGTCCATCACCCCGCGGCGGCCCGGCACCGGCCGGATCTGCACCCCGCTCACCAGGGCGGCGGCGCCGGCCTCGTAGTTGAAGGGGTGGGCGCCCGCCTCCATGACCACCTCGTCGCCGGGGGCCGTGTGCAGGCGGATCGCCACCTGGTTGGCCATCGTGCCGCTCGGCACGAACAGGGCGGCCTCCTTGCCGAGGAGCCCGGCGACCCGCTCCTCCAGCGCCCGGACGGTCGGGTCGTCGCCGAACACGTCGTCGCCCACCTCGGCGCGGGCGATGGCTTCGCGCATCCCGGGGGTGGGGCGGGTGACGGTGTCGCTGCGGAGGTCGACGAGCTTCACCGCTGCCGCCTCGGGCGCACGAGCGCGGGAAGGTAGTCGGCCGGGGGCTCCAGGCCGCACAGCTCCAGCAGGGTGGCGCCGACGGCGGCGATGCTGCGGACGGGGCGCGCGTGGTCGGTGGAGACGAGCTCCCAGGCGCCGGTGGGGTCGACGAGGATGAACGGCACCGGGTTCAGGCTGTGGGCGGTGCTCGGCAGGGGCGCGCCGTCGGGGCCGCGCCGGATCTCGCCGGTCTCGCGGTCGAGGAGGTAGTTCTCCTCGATGTTGCCGTGGTCGGCGGTGATGAGCAGGATCGCGCCGACCTCGAGGGCGGCGTCGAGCACCGTGCCCACCGCCGCGTCCACCGCCTCCATCGCGACGAGGGCGGCGGCGTGGTCGCCGGTGTGACCCACCATGTCGCCGTTGGCGATGTTGAGGCGCAGGTGGTCGAAGGCGCCCCGCCGCAGCTCGGCGGCCACCCGCTCGGCGATCTCGCGGGCCTTCATCGCCGGGGCCCGGTCGAAGGGCACGGTGTCGCTCGGGATCTCGACCTGGGTCTCGCCGGGGAGGGGGTCGCTGCGGTTGCCGTTGAAGAAGTAGGTGACGTGGCCGAACTTCTGGGTCTCGCTGATCGCGAGGACGCGCAGTCCGGCGGCCGCCATGATCTCGCCCACGGTGCGGTCGATGGCGGGGGGCTCGACGAGAAAGCGCCTGGGGACGTGCAGGTCGCCGTCGTACTCCATCATTCCGGCGAAGAGCACGTCGGGGTGGCGGCGGCGGTCGAAGAAGCGCCCGCCGGGCCGGGCGTCGAACTCGGGCCCCATGTCGAAGGCCATGCTGATCTCGATGGCCCGGTCGCCGCGGAAGTTGAACAGGATCGCGGCGTCGCCGTCGGCCATGCCCGCGTAGTCGCCGACGACGAAGGGCGGGAGGTACTGGTCGTCGACGTCCGGGTCCTCGGCGTAGAGGGTGCGGATCGCCTCGGTGGCGCTCGGGTGGCGGCGGCCCTCGCCGAGGACGTGGGTGGCCCAGCCCCGGGCGACCATCTCCCAGTCGGCCTCGTAGCGGTCCATGGTGATCACCATGCGCCCGCCGCCGGTGGCGATGGCGTAGTCGAGGCCGCTGGCGCGAAGCTCCTCCTCGAGGGGCTCGATCCAGCGCAGGGCCGAGCGCCGGTCGACGTCGCGGCCGTCGGTCAGCGCGTGGACGCGCAGGCGGGGCACGCCTTCCTCGCGGGCCCGGTCGATGAGGGCGCGCAGGTGGTCGACGTGGGAGTGCACGTTGCCGTCGCTGACCAGGCCGAGGAGGTGCAGGGTGCCGCCGGCGCGGGCGCGCTCGACGGCGGCCCGCCAGTGCGGGGAGCGCCACAGGGCGCCGGTGGCGATGGCCTTGTCGACGAGCTTCGCGCCCTGGTCGAAGACGCGGCCGGCGCCCATGGCGTTGTGGCCCACCTCGGAGTTGCCCATGTCCTTGTCGGAGGGCAGGCCGACGGCGGTGCCGTGGGCCTGGAGCAGGCACCAGGGGCGGTCGCGCAGCAGTCCGTCGAGAACCGGGGTGGATGCCTCGAAGAAGGCGTCTCCCTCGCCGCGCCGGCCCCAGCCGACGCCGTCGAGGATGCACAGGACGATGGGGGTGCGGGTCATGGTCTCCGCCTATCCGGTCGGCGGGCCGGCGGATCAGGGTTCGTCCCGGTCGACGAGGGCCCAGCGGGGGGGGCGGACCGACCGGCGGGCCCAGGCGGCGGCGACGGCGCCCCCCAGCCCGGCGATGGGCACGAGGAAGCGCCAGTAGACCCGGGCGAACAGGCCGGCGGACTTCCAGGCGTTCAGCCGCCCGGCCTGCCAGCCGTGGGGCCACAGGAAGAAGAAGACGTACAGGGCCGTGAGCCCCACCAGGAGGCCGATGGCGACGCCGGCCGGCCAGCGCAGGCGGGTCCAGGCCAGCGCCGGACCCCAGACGAGGCCGGCGAGGACCGCGGCCAGGGCGCTTCGCATCGCCATGCCGTGCAGCAGGGTGCCGGGCAGCGACTGCCCCTCGTCGGTGGCGAGCACCAGGGCGCCGGCGAGCCAGCCCGCCGCGAGGAAGACCACCAGCACGCGGCCCAGGCGGACCCAGCGGGGATGGATGGTGTGGGGTGCGCGCACGCCTCGTCCGTCGCATGGGAAGCCGGGGCCGCGGCCCGGCCCCGAACAGCCTATCGCCCCCGCTTCGGTCGGGGGACGCCCGGCTTCAGGAGCAGGCCGCGAACCCGGGGCTCAGCGGTCGGCCTCGCCGAAGAGCTGGCCGGGGTCGCGGAGCAGGTCGCGGGTGACGTGGCCGGCGAACTGCGGGTTCTCCTTGAGGCGCCGGATGCAGTAGGCGTACCAGTTCTGCCCGAAGGGGACGTAGACCCGCAGGGGGTGGCCGCGCTCGACGAGGGCCTTGCGGACCTCGGGGCGGACCCCGAGGAGCATCTGGAACTCGTAGCGGTCCCTGGGGACGGCGTGCTCGGCGAGGAGGCGCTCGGCGCCCTCGATCACCGGGTCGTCGTGGGTGGCGATGGCCATGGTGAAGCCGCCGTGGCCGAGCGCGTAGGCGAGCTGGTCGAGGTAGGCCCGGTTGATCTCGTCGTAGCTCTGCCAGGCGATGGCCTCGGGCTCGAGGTAGACGCCCTTGCACAGGCGCACGTTGGGGCGCAGCCCGGCGAGGTCGCGGAAGTCGGCCGGGGTGCGGCGCAGGCGGGCCTGGAGCACGATGCCGACGTTGTCGAAGCCCTCCTCGCGCAGGGCGCGGTAGCCCCGGAGGGTCGCGTCGGTGGTGGGGCTGTCCTCCATGTCGATGCGGACGAAGTTGCCGAGCTCGCGGGCCCGGGCGACGACTCGGCGGGTGTTGTCGAGGAACAGCGCCTCGTCGACCAGCAGGCCGAAGTGGGTGGGCTTGATGCTGATCGAGGCGTTCACGCCGTCGCGGGCGATGCGGTCGAGGAGGTCGAGGTAGGTGTCGGCCGACGCGCGGGCCTCGGCTTCCGAGCGCACGCTCTCGCCGAGCAGGTCGAGGGTGGCGCGGCAGCCCTCGGCCGACAGCTTGCGAACGGCGTCGAAGGCGTCCTCCACCCGCTCGCCGGCGATGTAGCGGCGGGCGACCCGCCGGATGACGGGCTTGGGGATGAACTTCAAGGACCCGGCGACGGTCTTGTCGAAGATGCCCACGGCTCGGCCCCCCTGGTGGAGTGCGTGCCCGGAACTTAGCACGTCGGCGGGCGGGCTTCGGCGAGGTCGGGCACCGGACGCGGGGTGGGGCCGTGCTCGCCGCGCTGGTTGGGATAGCGGGGAGCGATTGACCTTGCTTGGAGGATCGCCGCGATGAGCGAACTGAGTCTGACGGTGGACGGAGCCCCCCGGGTGAGCCCCGACGAGCTGCGCCTGGCGTGGCGGGTGGCGGCCCGAGCCCGGCTGGTCGACGAGCACATGGTGCGCCTCGCCAGCCGCGGCGACGTGCGCTTCGCGATCTGGGGCCCCGGCGAGGAGGTGCACGGCACCGCCACGGCCCTGGCCCTGCACCGCGTCGCCCGCCTCGGGCGCTTCGGCATCGTGCCGCACTACCGCTCCGGCGCCCTGCTGGCGATGTGGGCCGAGCTTCACGGCCACGACGACTTCGAGCGCAAGGTCTACCGGCAGCTCTTCAGCCGCGACACCGACGAGATGAGCCGCGGCCGGCAGATGGTCTACCACCTCCACATCCCCGAGCTCGGCATCCTGCCGGTCCAGAGCCCCGTGGGCATGCAGCTCGGAAAGGCCGCCGGCTACGCGATGGGCTTCCGCCACAAGGGCATCGAGGACGGTTTCGCCATGGCGGTGCTCGGCGACGGCACCACCGCCGAGAGCGACCTGCACGAGGCGATGAACGCCGCCAGCGTGTGGAGCCTGCCCCTGCTGATCATGGTGACCGACAACGGGGTCGCGATCTCGACCACCCCCGAGGAGGGGCGCGGAATCCGCGACTTCGCGGCCTACGCCGAGGCCTTTGGCGCCGTCCACTTCACTTGCGACGGGCGCGACTTCCACGACTCCTACCGGACGGCCTTCGCGGCGGCCCGCACGGTGCGGGACGAGCAGCGGCCGGTGCTGCTCCACGTCCGCAACCTGCCGCGCTTCAACGGCCACAGCTCCGCCGCCGACATGACCTTCGACCTGTCCCAGCCCGACCCGCTCGTGGCCTTCGGCAAGGACCTCGTCGCCCGCGGCATCCTCGAGCCCGGCGACGAGCTCGAGCGCGTCGAGGGGCACGGCCGCGACTTCTTCGCCCACCACCGCCTCGGTCGGGTGATGGAGGAGGAGGACCGCCGTGTCCGGGCCGTCATCGACGCGGTGCGGGCCGAGCCGGAGCCCGATCCCGCCACCCTCGACCTGCACGTCCACCCGCCCTTCCCCGAGGTGCAGGAGGCCCCGGCCGCCGGCCGCACGGTCATCACCTACGGCGGGGCCATTCGCGCGGCCCTCGACCACATCCTCCGGGACCGGGGCGGGGTGATCCTCGGGCAGGACGTCGGGCGCCTCGGCGGCGTGATGCAGGCCACCGCCGGCCTGCAGGCCCGCCACCCGGGCAAGGTCATCGACGCGCCCCTCAACGAGCCGCTCATCGTCGGCGTCAGCGCCGGGCTGAGCCTCCACGAGGGGCTGGTGGGGCTGCCGGAGGTGCAGTTCGGCGACTACTCGCTCAACGCCTTCCACTGGCTCGTCCACATGGGCAACCTGCACTGGACGACCGCCGGCCGCGCCTCCTTCTCCACCATCCTCCGCATGCCGGTCGATCCCTTCGGCGGCGGGGCCGTCTACCACTCGATGAGCGTGGACGGCTACTTCACGGCGATCCCCGGCCTGGTCGTGATCATGCCCTCGACCAGCTTCGACGTGTACGGCCTGCTGCTGACGGCGGCCGACTACGGCGGGCCGGTGGTGTGCCTGGAGCCGAAGTGGATGTACCGGCAGTCCCTCGGGCCGGCCTTCCCCGGCGAGCCGACGGAGCGGGAGGCGGTGGCGGCGCTTCGCAAGCTCGTCATGCGCGGCGGCGTGCCGGAGCTGGACCCGGACCTGCGCGTGCCCATCGGCAAGGCCGCCGTGCGGCGCGCCGGCGGCGACCTCACCGTGGTCGCCTGGGGGCGCGCGGTCTGGACGAGCCTGGCGGCGGCCGAGCGGCTGGCCGCGCAGGGCGTGGAGGCGGAGGTGATCGACCTCCGCACCCTGGTGCCGCCGGACCTCGACGCGGTGATCGCCTCGGCGCGGCGCACCGGGGCGCTGGTGGTGGCCGCCGAGGACCGGGCCTTCGCCGGCTTCGCGCGGGTGATCCAGGGGCACGTGGCCCAGGCCCTCCCCGGCGTGCCCACCCGCGCGGTGGGCCAGCGCAACCTGCCGGGCATCGCCCAGTCCCCGGTGCTGGAGGACGCCCAGGTGCTCGACGTCGACGACGTGATCGCCGCTGCCCGCGCCGTGATCGGGGCGGGATCGGCGCCTTCGTGGGGCTGGCTGCCTCCGCGCTACTTCATCGACTGAGGACCGGCCGGCCTCAGCCCGAGGCGTCGGTGCCCTGGCGGCCGGTGACCTCGTAGGGCTCGGACCAGTTGTCGTCCTCGTCCACGACGCGGATCACGACGGTGTAGCTGCTCGCCTGCGCGCAGGAGACGCCGTCGGCCTCGTCGAAGGTGGTGGTGCACTCGCCCTTGAGGCAGGTGATCGCGTAGCTCGCGATCTCGGTGTCGCCCTGGAAGACCCGGACGGCGTCGGTGGCGAAGGACTGGATCGTGTCGAGACCCTGGGGATCGGTGGCGGTGGCGGTGGCCACCCAGATCCAGCGCTTGTCGCCGGTGGTGTGCTGGTAGCACCAGGCGTCGCCGTCGGTGATCACCGGGGCGTCGGGCGAGGCGCCGCCGTCGCCGGAGCCGCCGTCGCCGGAGCCGCCGTCGGCTGCTCCCCCGTCGCCGGAGCCGCCGTCGCCCGGGGTGGAGTCGCTGCCGCCATCGCCGGCGGTGTCGCCGCCGCTCGGCTTGTCGTCGCAGGCGGCGAGGGCGAGGAGGCTGGAGAACAGCAGGAGCGCCGCGCGCATCGTACCTCCCCGGCGGGCTCAGCGGCCCGAGGCGTCGGTGCCCTGGCGCCCCTGGACGGAGGCGGGGGCGGAGGTGTTGCCGTCGTCATCCACGACGACGGCCTGGATCGTGTAGCTGCTCGCGCTGGCGCAGCTCACGTTGTCCTCGTTCTCGTTGAACGAGCTGAAGCAGTGCCCGTCGTCCTCGCAGACCAGCGCGTAGGTCGCGATCTCGGTGTCGCCGCTGAGCACCGTCACCGCGTCGTTGACCATCGACTCGAGGGTGTCGTTGCCCTGGGGGTCCTCGGCCTGGAGGTCCACCACCCAGAAGTAGGCCTTGTCGCCGGTCTTGTGGAGGTAGCACCAGGCGTCGATCTCGGTGATCACCGGGGTCTCGCCGTCGGATCCGCCGTCGCCCCCGGCGGCGGTGTCGTCTCCGCCGCCGGCGGTGTCGTCGCCGGTGTTGGCCTTGCCCGAGCCGCAGGCGGAGAGGAAGGCGGCGATCAGCGGGATGAGCAGGGGTCGGGTCATCGGGGCCTCCTTGCGGGCCGGAGTGTAGCCGACGGCGACCCGCCCCGAGGCGGGCGGGTGGCGCATTGCTGATCCAGGTGGCACACGGAAACGCCCCCCCGACCCGAAGGCCGGGGGGGCGTGGTGGCACCGGGACCATCCGGTTGCGACTCCCCTTCAGAGTATTGAGCGCAGGCGGGCTCCTCGGCCGATGGCCTCGGGTCCTCTCGTGGAGTTGGCGGGGGCTTCAGGGTCACGGACCACTTCGCCACTGCGACGGGGCCGCAGCGCGGTCTGATCCATGCCGCGACGGGTTGCGGCTCGCTGGCCTTCACCGCGCGCCCTCCTTGGCCTTGTCATCCGGTCTGGATGTCGACCTGCGAGGGACTTCCCGCGCGACACGCCGTGGGGTCGGGTCGACCATGGCACGACCCTCCTGACCTTCGCCTCTCCTTCAGAGAAACGACCCGTCCTGCACCGCTCCTTCACCACCTGGCGTCGTCCACCGGCCCTTGGACCGGCTTGCCGCGCCCGGGCGGCTCGGAGCTCCTCTCTTGGGGTTGTCAAAGTTCGCCCCTCCATCGGTATCAGCGCGAGGTGTCCACTCCCGGGACCTCCCGCGGCTCTCGCGAGCCTCTGGCGGCACCTCCGAGGAGGCGATCCGCCGGGTGGGTGGTCCCTTCGGCCCGGGGCTGCCACCTCCCGGACGCGTTCCGTCCCTGCCGTTCCTCCCGGCTTCGACGGCTTGCTCCACCTCGGCCTCACGGGCTTGTTGCATCCCGAAACCGATCATGGGGTTCGCCGCGTTTCAGGCCGGCTGGCTCCCGACCGCGCCTCGACGACCGACCTGGGGACCAGGTCGCATCCCGCGCATCCGGGCGAACCCGGCGGCTGGGGGGCGCGCGCGGTTCCTGGGGCTCCGCGACGCCATCGACGAGACATTCGGGGGAGGCCGGTGGCCATTCCCGCGACGCTCACACCCTTCGGAGCTTTCCCCTTCGCGGCAGCCGCACCGCGTCACCCCGACCGCGTCACCCTGGACCTTCGCGGGAAACCCGCTCGGGCCCGTGGATGATCGCCGGGTTCACCGCGGCCCGTGCCCTCTCGCCGTCAGGCTCCCGCGCCGCGCCTGGGG
>WGAH01000955.1 GCA_015489145.1 Deltaproteobacteria bacterium | reverse complement strand
GTCGCCGGCCGGCTCGGCGGCGGCGGCCCGGGCGAAGCGGGGGCCGGCGAGGCCGACGAGGTCGAGGCCGCGGGCGAGGGCGGCGCGCAGGACCTCGGCGTGGGCGGCCTCCTCGGCCTCCCCCAGCTCCAGCATGTCGCCGAGGAGCGCCACCCGGCGGGGGGCCTCGGCGGCGGCCAGGGTGTCCAGCGCGGCGCGCGCGCTGAGGGGGTTGGCGTTGTAGGCGTCGTTGATCACGCGCACCCCGCCGATCTCCTCGACGTGCAGGCGCATGCCGACGGGGGCGTAGCGGCCGAGGCGGGCGCCGAGCCCCTCGGTGCCGAGACCGGCGGCGTGGGCGACGGCGATGGCGGCGCAGGCGTCCTCGGCGAGGTGCAGCCCCGGGGCGGGCACCGTGCCGAGCACCACCCCCCGCGGCGTCTCCACCCGGAAGCGGGTGACCAGGCGGGCCGGGTCCACCGCGGCGTCGGTCAACCGGATGTCGACGCCGTGCTGCGATTCGTCGCGCCCGAAGCGCACCGCCTCGACCCCGGGCGGCAGCGGGAGCGCGCGCACCCGCGGGTCGTCCGCGTTCACGCAGCAGGTGTCGCCGGGGCGGGCGCCGGCGAACAGCTCGCCCTTGGCCCGGGCCACCCCCTCCAGGCTGCCCAGGCCCTCGAGGTGCGCCGGGCCCACGTTGGTGATCAGCCGGATGGTCGGCGCGCAGATGTCCTGGAGCAGGTCGATCTCGCCGGCGTGGTTCATGCCGAGCTCGAGCACCCAGGCGGCGGCGTCCACCGGCGCGCGCAGGATGGTGAGGGGCAGGCCGACGTGGTTGTTGAGGTTGCCCTCGGTCTGGTGGACCGGGCCGAGGGGCTCGAGGGCGAGCGCCGCGAGGGCCCGCGTCGTCGTCTTGCCGGCGCTGCCGGTGATGGCGACCACCGGCCCGCGAAAGCCCCGGCGGGCGAAGCGGGCGAGGTCCTGCAGGGCGCGCAGGCCGTCGTCCACCCGCACGAAGCCGGCGGTCCAGCCCTCGGGCACGCGCCGGGCGATGGCGCCGGCGCAGCCGGCGGCCAGGGCCATCGGCAGGAAGTCGTGGCCGTCGAAGCGGTCGCCCTCCAGGGCGAGGAACCACTCGCCGGGGCGCAGCCGGCGGCTGTCGGTGCCCACCGGCCCCGGCGGTCCCGGGGCGACGAGGCGCCCGCCGGTGCCCTCGGCGATCTCGGCGTCGCGGAAGATCATCGCTCGCTCCGCCGCGCCAGCGCCTCGCGGGCGACGACGCGGTCGTCGAAGGGAAGGGTCCGACCGGCGATCTCCTGGGTGGTCTCGTGGCCCTTGCCGGCGATGAGCACCACGTCCTCGGGCCCGGCCCCGGCGACGGCCAGGGCGATGGCCCGGGCGCGGTCCACCTCGGCGCGGCTCCGGGCCGGGCCGCCCGCCGTCCCGGCCATCACCGCCGCCACGATGGCCTCCGGGTCCTCCGAGCGCGGGTTGTCGGAGGTGACGACCACCTCGTCGGCCAGCCGCCCGGCGACCGCCCCCATCAGCGGGCGCTTGCCCGGGTCGCGGTCGCCGCCGGCGCCGAACACCACCCACAGGCGGCCGCGGGTGAGGGGCCGCAGGCTCGCGAGGGCGCGCTCGAGGGCGTCGGGGGTGTGGGCGAAGTCGACGAAGACGGCCGGGTCGCCGGGGCCGCCGGCCACCGGCTCCAGGCGGCCGGGCACGGTGGCGAGGGCGGCCAGGCCCCGGGCCGCGGCCCCGGGCTCGATGCCCAGGGCCAGGGCCGCGCCGAGGGCCGCCAGGGCGTCGGCGAGGTTGTGCTCGCCGGCCAGGCCGAGCGCCAGCTCCACCTCGCCGGCCGGGGTCCGCACCCGGGCGCGGGTTCCGCGGGTGTCGGCGCGGGCCTCGACGACGGCGAGGTCGTGGGGGCGGCCGTCCGCGCGGCGGCCCCGGCCGAAGGTCCAGGTGCGGACGCCCTCGGGGCGAAGCCGGGTCCAGGCCGGGTCGTCGCCGTGCTGCACGGCGGTGCCGTCCTTGTCCAGGAGCTCGGCGAACAGCCGCTTCTTGGCGGCGAGGTACGCTTCCATGTCGCCGTGGAAGTCGAGGTGGTCGCGGCTGAAGCTCGTGAACACGGCGACGCGGAAGGGGATGGCGTCGGCCCGGCGGAGCGCCAGGCCGATGCTCGAGACCTCCATCGCCACCAGGCCGCAGCCGGCGTCCCGGGCGCGGGCCAGAAGCGCCTGGAGC
>WGAH01000954.1 GCA_015489145.1 Deltaproteobacteria bacterium | reverse complement strand
CCCTACGACGCCGAGGCGATCACCCTGTACGCCTGCGACGACCCCTCCTGGCACGAGGACGTGACGACGGTGGAGTTCGACGGCGGCGAGGCCACGCTGGTCCTCGACCTCGGCACCAGCATGGCCGCCACCGCCCCCGGCGCCTTCGTCCACGCCGAGGGCAGCCTGGACGGCACGGCGTTCTCGGTGGACGACTACTTCCAGCTCGTCTACCGCCCCGAGCACCACCACTTCGGCCGGCACTTCGCCGTCGTCTTCGACGAGCCCATCGGCGGGGCCTGCGCGCTCCTCGTCGAGGGGGTCGACCCCTACGCCACCGAGCCCACCGCCGCGGTCAGCACCGCCGACTGCGAGCTGAACGCCCTGGAGACGCGCGCGGTGAGCGCCCAGAGCACGACGATGGGAGGCTGAGCATGCCCCCGGCGACCCGCTGGATCGCGCTCCTCGCCCTGGCCTGCGGCGGCCCGGGTCCCGCGGATTCGGGGCCCGTCGACGCCGACGGCGACGGCTTCCCGGCGGGGGAGGACTGCGACGACGCCGATCCCGCGCGCTTTCCCGGGGCCGAGGAGGTCTGTGACGGCGCCGACGACGACTGCGACGGGGCGGTCGACGAAGACGTGCTGCTCACCTGGTGGCCCGACGGCGACAGCGACGGCTACGGCACGCTCGGGGTGGCGGTCTACGCCTGCGAGAAGCCGGCGGGCTACGCCGCCACCAGCGACGACTGCGACGACGCCGACCCGACGGTCCACCCGGGCGCCCCCGAGTCCTGCAACGGGGTGGACGACGACTGCGACGGCGTGGCCGACGACGGCGCGACGAGCACCTGGTACGCCGACGCCGACGGAGACGGCTACGGCGACGACGCCACCGCCACCGAGGACTGCCTGCCGCCGGGCGAGGGCTGGGTGACCCGGGGCGGCGACTGCGACGACGCCGACCCCGAGGCCTGGCCGGGGGCGGAGGAGCGCTGCGACCTCGACGACGACGACTGCGACGGCACGCCCGACGTGGGCGAGGTCGGCACCTGGTGCCGCGACGCGGACGGCGACGGCTACGGCGACCCGGCGCGCTGCGAGGAGACCTGCGCCCCCCACGCCGGGCAGGTCGAGGACGCCGGCGACTGCGACGACGCCGACCCGGCCGTCCACCCGGGGGCCGAGGAGACCTGCGACCACGCCGACGACGACTGCGACGGGGCGGTGGACGAGGACTACGACCTCGACGGCGACGGCTGGGCCTCGGCGGAGCTGTGCGCGGGCGGCGAGGACTGCGACGACGCCGACCCCGCCGTGAACCCCGACGCCGTCGAGGTCTGGGAGGACGGCGTCGACCAGGACTGCGACGGCCACGACACCTGGGCCGAGTTCTCGGGCAGCTACGACCTCGCCAGCACCGGCTCCGCCGCGTACAGCACCGTCTCGAGCTTCGACGCCGGGCGGGTGGTGGACGGCGGGGACGCCGACGGGGACGGCGCGGGGGACGTCCTGGTCGCGACGCTCTACGCCAACAGCTTCCACGGCGGCGCCTTCCTCGTCCGGGGCCCCGTGAGCGCCGACGCCCCCTTCGAGGACGTCGCCGTCTTCCTGTCGGGCAACGGCTCGACCGCCTACGGCTCCGGCCGCAGCGCCAGCCTCGGGGACGTGAACGGCGACGGCATCGACGACGTGGCCATCGGCGCGCCCTGGGGCGGCGTGCCCTCGGTGTGGGTGGCCCTCGGCCCGGTCACCGCCGACCGCGATGTCGACGGCTTCGAGGTGTGGCTCCAGGGTTCCCCGGGCACCTACTTCGGCCACGGATCCGACCTCGGCGACATCACCGGCGACGGCGTGGCCGACCTCGTCATCGGGGCCTACTTCGAGAGCAGCGGCGGATACACCTCCGGCACGGTCTACGTCTTCTACGGGCCCATGAGCGCCGGCGAGTTCGACCTCCCCGGCGGCGACGCCGACGCCGTGATCGCCGGCGTGAACGACGGCGCCTACACCGGCCGGGTGATGCGCTCCGGCGAGGACCTCGACGGCGACGGCATCGGCGACTTCCTGGCGCCGGCGATCTACGACTCGACCAGCGGGTACTCCACCGGCACGGTCTACGCCGTCTACGGGCCCGCCTCGGCGCTGAGCAGCCTGAGCGACGCGGCCGGCACCTTCTTCGGCGAGGCGAGCGGCGACCTGCTCGGCGGGTCCGTGGCGATGGGCGACGTCGACGGAGACGGCCTCGCCGACGCGATCCTCGGCTCCTACGGCCACGGCGGGAGCGCCGGGGCCGCCTACGTGGTCCTCGGCCCGGCCAGCGGCACCCTCGACGTCGGAAGCGCCGACATCGTGATCCGGGGGGACGCCGGCGGCGACTGCTTCGCCACCGCGCTCAGCGCCGCCGACACCGACCGCGACGGCGCCGTGGAGCTGCTCGTCGGCGCCTCGGGCTACGGGATCACCGGCGGGGGCTACCTGTTCCAGGGGCCGCTCACGGCGGGCACCTACGCCGCGAGCGACGCGGACGCGGACTTCGCGGCGCCGAGCCAGGCCGCGTCCGCCGGGACGGGCGCCGCGCTGGCGGACGTGACCGGGGACGGCTGGCCCGACGCGGTGCTCGGCGATCCGAACTACCGCAACGGGACCATCATCGGCGGCGCCATCCTGGTGCAGCCGCCGGATTGACGGCCCGCCTCAGCCGCCGGCCCCGGCCTCGTCGAGGATGCGGGCGCGCAGGTCGTCGTCGGCGGGCTCGACCCCGGCCTCGTAGGGGCGGGCGAAGACCGCCTCGGGGCGCGCGGAGGCGGCCTCGATCCAGTCCTCCTCGAGCACCGCGTCGTCGACGGCCAGCGCGGCCTCCTCCGAGGCGACCCCGGCGCCGAGGGGCCAGTCGGCGTCGGCCTGGCCGAAGCGATCGGCCTCGGCCCGGAGCTGCCCCGCCCCCTCGACCACCATGCCGGCGGCCTCGCCCTCGCCGCTCCGGGGCGCCCAGTCGAGGAGCAGGTCGTCCCAGGCGTCCACGAGGCCGGCCCGCACGACGAGCCCGCGACCGACGTCCCGGAACAGGTCGTGGTGCAGGGAGGCGGTCAGCGCGACGCTCCCGCCGCCGGTGTCGCCCGCCGGCTCGTCGCCGAGCACCACCGCGTCGTCGAGGTCCTCGAAGCGCGACCAGGCGACGTTGATCGCGCCCCCCGCCGAGCCGGCGAGGATGGCCGGCGGCGCCTCGCCGGCGGGCAGGCCCGGTGCCGAGAAGGTGCAGTGGTCGACGACGACGTGGTGGGCCCCGCCGGTGAGCTCCAGCGCGGCGTCGGAGCCGAGGTGGCAGTCCCGGAAGCGAAGGTTCCGCAGGATGATCTCGGCGTGACCGTCCACCCGGAGGCAGCCCCCGGCCAGGGTGACGTCGCGGCCGGTGGCGTCGAGGGTGACGTAGGACGGAAGCTCGACGGCGTTGGTGTTCTCGATGGTGCCGTCCACGGCGAAGCGCACGACGAGGGGCCCCTCCGGCACGTCCACCGCGGCGCGCAGGCTGCCCTCGCCCGAGGCGGCGAGGCTGGTGACCATCACCACCTCTCCCCCGGTCCCGCCGACGGTGTCGGCGCCGAAGCCCGTGACCGCCGCGGCCTCGCCGGCGGTGTCGTCGGCGGCGGTGTCGTCGGCGGCGGCATCGTCGGCCCCGCCGCCGCCCTTCCCGCCGCCGCAGGCCCCGACCAGCCCGGCGGCGAGCAGCGCCGCCGCCCGCGTGCGCGGCGCCCTCATGCCTCCGGCGTCTCCCCGGCCGGCGCCTCGCCGATGACGGTGAACTCGGTCACCGCCAGGAACAGGGTCATGCCCTCGCCGGCCGCGACCGACTCGTAGAACATCGCCTCGGTGCGCCCCGCCGCCTCCTGGGCGAGCTGCTCGGCGCGCTCGAGGCTGACGCCTTCCTGGTAGGGCAGGGCGCCCGGCGGCGGATCGACGCAGGGCACCCCGGCCTCGACGTAGCCGGGAATCGCGCCGGCCCAGGCGATGCTGTCGTTGGCGGCGGCGTGCGAGAGGATGGCGAGGCAGCGTCCCTCCGCCACCGCGATGCCCCCGCGGTCGAGCCAGACGATGCGGCCGTGCTGGAGCTCGGCCTCCATGCGGCTGATGCCCAGGTCGCGAAACTGCTGGGCGATCATCTTGTAGCGCAGGGCCTTGAGGGGCAGGGCGGCAGCCTCCTCCGAAGCCTCGGCGGCGGCCTCCCCGGCGGCGTCGGAAACGGCGGCATCGGAGGGGGCGGCCTCCTCCGAAGCTTCGGCGGCCCTGGTCTCCTCGGCGACGGCGTCCTCGGGGGTCGCCTCGTCGGTCCTGGCCTCCTCGGCGGCAGCGTCCTCGACGGCGGGGGGCCTG
>WGAH01000953.1 GCA_015489145.1 Deltaproteobacteria bacterium | reverse complement strand
CCCCTACACCCCCGCCGCCCGCCCGGTGCTGGTCAGCGACGGCGAGGGCGTGCTGCTGCACGGCATCTCGCGCGAGGGCCCGGCCCTGCAGGTCCACCGCATCGCCGAGACGGGCCTGGAGCCCGTGCACGCCTCGCGCATGCCCACCGTGCGCGGCTTCGTCAGCGACCGCGACCCGGTGGTGCTGAGCAAGGGCGGCACGCTGGTGCTCCTCGGCCCGCGCGGGCCCGGGCAGCCGATGCGGGTGTCCGGCGACTTCCCCGGGCGCCGCTGCGCCGTCGTCGCCGAGGGGGACGAGCTCGTCCTGGCCTGGACGAGCCGCGCCGGCAAGGGGCTGCGCCTCGCCCGGGTGCGGCCGGGACGCGCCGAGGACCCCGCCGTCGCGCTGCCCAAGCAGGACATCGGCACCGTCGACCTCGTCCGCACCGGGGCCGGGGCCACCTGGCTCGGCTGGATCGTCGAGCCGCCGGCGCCGGACGAGCCCGCCATCGCCTGGGCGCGCCGCCTGCCCGAAGGCGCGGCCTTCCCCCTCAACGAGACCGACGGCGTCGACGCTTCGGAGCTGCGCCTCGTCGCGGGGAGCGATCGCGCCCTCGCCGCCGTGGCCACCCTCGACGGTCAGCTCGTCCTCTACGCGCTTCGCGAGGGCGAGGCCCGCCCGGTGTGGACCCTCGGCCCGGCATGAGCGCCGGGCGCGCCCCCTTTCCGTCCTGGACCCTGCGCCGCGGCGCCCTCGCCCTCCGGGTCTGGGAGCTCGGCGACCCGGATCGACCCGCCGGCGACCGCCCGCCGGTGATCTGCCTCCACGGCTGGCTCGACCAGGGACTCGGCTTCGCGCGCCTGGCCGGCGGGCGGGCCGGGCGCTGGATCGCCCCGGACCAGCGCGGCTTCGGCGGGAGCTCCACCGACGCCCTCGGCGGGGCCTGCTACCCCCACTTCGCCGACTTCGTGGCGGACCTCGACGCCCTCGTCGAGGCGGTGGGCACCGCCGTCGACCTCGTCGGGCACTCCATGGGCGGCACGGTGGCGGCGCTGTACGCCGGCGCCCGGCCCGAGCGGGTGCGGCGGGTGGTCCTCCTCGACGGTCTCGGCGCCCTGCCCACCTCGGAGCGCAGCCAGCTCCGGCGCATGCGTCGCTTCCTCGCCGGCCAGCGCCGGCCGCCCCACCTCGCCCGCATGGCCTCCGTCGAGCAGGCCGCCCGCCGGCTCCAGGAGCGGCACCCGGGCCTGGACGCCGGGCACGCCGCCCTCCTCGCCCGCCACGGCACCCGCCCCGCCGAGCCGGAGGGCGTGCGGTGGTCCTTCGACCCCCTGCACCTGGTCCGGGGCCCGCACCCCTTCCACGAGGAAGGTTTCACCGAGGTGCTCGCGGCCGTCGAGGCGCCGGTGCTCCTGCTGTGGGCCCGGCGGGGCCTCTACCCGCCCGCCTTCCGCGAGCGCCGCGCGGCCCACCTTCGCCGGCGGGTCGAGCGGGAGCTGGACTGCGGGCACATGATCCCCTACGAGCGCCCCGTCGAGGCGGGCGACCTCGTCGAGCGCTTCCTCGCGGCCCCGGACGGCGCGCCGGAGATCCCGTGAGGGAGCTGTCCGCCGCCGAAATCGAGGCGCTGCTCGCCGAGGTGCCCGTCGGCCGCCTCGGGCTGTGGTCGGACGGCGAGGTGTACGTCGTGCCCGTCGGCTTCGCCCGGACCGCCGACGCGATCTGGTTCCACACCGCCCCCGGCCGCAAGACCCGGGCCCTGGCCGAGCACCCCGACTGCTGCTTCGAGGTGGACCGCTACGACCCGGCCACCGCCGCCTGGGCCAGCGTCATCGCCTGGGGCCGGGCCCGGCCCGACCCCGACCCGGCGGGGCTGGCGGCCCTGGTGCGCCGCTTCGGCCCCGTGCTGCACAAGGTGCTCGGCCGGGGCGGCGGCGGGCGCCTGTGGCGCCTCGACGTCGCGCGGATCACCGGCCGCGCCGGCCCCTGATCCCGGAGGCTCAGAGGTCCGAGGGAACCGCGGCGAGGGCGCCCGTCACCTCGACGCTGGCCTCGCCATCCGTCGCCGGGAACCAGAAGCAGGCGGTGAGCAGGTCGGCCTCGAGGTCGACGACGACGAACTGGCCGCCGCCCCCGGACTCCGTGGCGAAGCTGTCGCCGTCGTCGGGGTACAGGGTCGCCCAGCCGCCCTCCTCGCCGGTCTCGAGGGGGATGGTGAACGGCACGATGCGGGTGGTCATCGCGTCCTCGACGGCCTGCCCCTCCTCGGTGGACTGGCCGACCACCGTGAGCCGCCAGCCGTCCTCGGCCTCGGTGTTGACCTGCAGGCTCGACCCGGCCATGAGCCAGGCGGCGGTCCCGGTGCGCCAGTCCGCGCCGTCCACGGTGGCGCGCAGCTCGCCCTCGCCGAGATCGCCGGGCACCACGCAGTCCCAACCGAGATCCGGCACCTCGCCGCCGCAGCCCGCCGCCAGGCCGAGAACCGCCGCGAAGCCCATCCACCTCGTGCTCGCCACCAGCCACCTCCGAGAGGCACCCGCCTATCCCGACCGCGCCGCCGGCGCGCCCGCTCCCCGGCGTGCGCGCACGTGCGCGCACACCCGTTACACCGCGTGAGCCAGCGTTACACCACGATGATTGGCAAGCGAATCCCGGAACGGTTCTCGCATGGGCCCCGGCCGACCCCACCCGGAGGCCCCATGCG
>WGAH01000952.1 GCA_015489145.1 Deltaproteobacteria bacterium | reverse complement strand
GTTCACGCAGGTCGAGGCCTCGTGGCAGTTGCCGCACTTCGCCTTGCGCGACAGGGCCTCGGCGCCGTGATCCTCCTCCCAGCCGAGGACGTGGCTGGCCGGCTCGAGGTCCGGGCTCGCCTCGTGGCAGGTGGTGCAGCGCTCCGGCGCCTTCGCCGGCGCCTCCTTCACCTCGTGGCGGTGACAGGCGTGGCACTGCCCGAGGTCGGGGGTGGTGCCCGGCCCCTGCGGGTGGCAGAAGGTGCAGTCGAGCTTGTTTCGGGCGACGACCTGCTGGTGCGCCGCGTGGTCGAAGCCGAGGGGGGAGCGGAAGGCGGGCGCGCCCCGGGACTCGGCGTCGGCGAGCCCCCTGGCCAGCATGCCCGAGCCGGCCCAGGCGATGCCCGCCGCGAGCGCCGAGAACGCGAAGAGCGGGAACCTCATGAGGCCTCCTTTCCAAAGGCGCCGCGCAGCGCCACGCCGGCGCGGGCCCAGGGCGCGAGGATGCGGTCGGCGCCGGCCGCCGCCTCGACGTCGAGGCGGAGCCGGGTTCGCGCGTCGTCCGGGTTGATCGCGTAGCCGCAGTTCAACCGGCCCTCGCCCACCCAGGCCTCCAGGCCGTCGAGGGGGCGGAAGCGGTACAGGCCGGCGTCCACGTCGAACCGGAAGTCCCCCGCCTCCTCCGAGGCGACCAGCCCGCCGCCGGCGTACCAGGAATCCCCCACCGCCGAGGTCGCGACGAACACCCCCGGGTGGCCGGTCACCGCGCGGGCCTCGGCCGAGGCGCGGGCGAGCAGCCCCCAGGCCTCGCCGGGCTCCTCGGCGTCGGCGAACCAGGTCGGCCCGACCTTCACCCGCAGCGCGACCGCCCGTCTCGACGGCCTCCAGCGCGCTCGGCGGCACCCAGATCGGCGCGAGCCCGTACCAGTGCGCGCCGCCGTCCAGGCTCAGGCGCGAAGACACGGGGGCGCGAAAGTCCAGCGTGGCGCGCAGGCCGCTGTCGGCGGGGGAGATGTCCGTCTCCGCCCCCGCCGTGTCCGGCGAGGCCGAGCGCTGGCCGTACTCGGCGGACACCATTACCCGCGACCGCCTGGACCCGACCCAGGTCCCGCGCGAGGCCACGCGCAGGTCGCGCACGGAGTCGTCCTGCACGAGGGTGCCCCCGACCGAGACGTCGGCCGCGCCGAGGTCCCGGACCAGGTCCACGCCTCCCGCCCAGGCCCCGGCGGGCTCCGTCGGCTCGACGTGCCCCATTCGCCCGCCCCAGAGCGCCACGTCCACCGGCAGCTTCCGGCCCGTGTGCACCGACAGGCCGTCGATGCGCGCGAGGCCGCCGCTGGTGACGTCGACGAATCGGCCCGCGCGCACGCGCAGGCCGTCGCCCCCGCGCCAGCCGACGCTGAGCCGCTGGAGGTCGGCCTCGTCCGGGCGAACCGGCGCGCCGCCGTCCTCGCCCCACACGGGGGCCTGGTGCAGGTTGCCCATGCCGACGACGTTCCAGCCGCCGTCCAGCGCCGCCCGGACCTCGAGGTCCAGCCGCGCCCGGCCGTAGCTGCTGCCGTAGAGGTCGGGCAGCGACTCGACCGCGGCGCCGGCCTGGCCCGACACCTCCGCGGCCCGCGCCGGGGTGGCCAGCGCGGCCAGCCCGACGGAGGTGCCGACGAGAACACGCTTGTCCATCACCGCCCCCCTTCGGTCTGCTGGTACCAGTCGTAGGCGGACCAGCGGTGGCAGGTGTCACAGGGCGGAGCCACCGGCTCCACGCCGTCAGCCTCGGGATCGAAGTGACAGCCCATGCAGGCCGCCGCGTGCTCCAGCGCGTCCTCCATGTGGATGCGCGAGTACCCCTCGGGGTGCGGGAACAGCGCCCCCGTGTCGCCGTCGGCCGGCGCGACCGCGGTGGCGCAGCCCCCCAGCAGGACCAGCAGCGCCAGCGCGGACCTCATCGCCCACCCCGCCGCCGGCGGCCGACGAGGACGACGCCCATCACCCCGAGCAGCGCCAGGCCGCCGGGGGTGCGGCTGCGGCCGAGGGTGGAGTAGAGGCAGCCCCCGGCCTCGGCCTCGGAGTCGGCGTCGTCCTCGACTTCCGGCGCGCCGGTGTCGACGCCGCAGGGCTCCGCCGGGTCCCCGCTGATGTCGCTGGCGTCGCCGGGGTTGGAGAGCCGCGACTCGTCGGTGATCTCCGGATCGGCCGATCCGTCCCACACGCCGCAGGGGTCGCCGAGTTCCTGCCCGTTGGTGAGCCCATCGCCGTCCGAGTCGATCCACCACACCCGCGACCAGTCGATGCTCTCGTCCTCGGAGGCGAGGGCGAGGTCCACCCCGAACCAGTTGAGCTGCGGGATGTCTTCTTCGTGGCAGGTGTAACAGTCGTAGACGTAGCCGTTGGGTACGTGGCTCCGGTACGTCACCATCGCCCGGGCCCGCGGCGCCACCGCCAGGCCGACGAGCAGGGCTCCCAGGATGCGAACGGTTCCGGTCATCGGGCGTTCTCCTCGCCCGCCGGCCCGACCAGCTCCCCCTCGACGTCGAGGAGGACCCGCGTGAGCCCGGCGAGCTGTGCGTAGAAGGAACCGGGCTCGGCGATCTCGAGCACGCGGTCGAGGAACAGGGGGACCCACCGCGCGAGCTGGCGGTGGTGGAGCAGGGAGATCGAGTGCGAGAGCCGCGCGACCCGCTCGCCGTCGCCGGCCTCGGCGGCCCGGGCGCGGGCCTGGAGCAGCAGGGCGTACAGTTCCAGCTCGTGGCCGACGTGGTCGGGGATCCCGTGGTAGGCCGGGCCCTTGAAGGTCACGCCGTGATCGAGCGCGAACCGGCGGAACCACTGGGTCGTCGATCCCCAGAGCTGGCCGCGCCGGGTGTCGAGGGGGTGGTACACCGAGCCGTAGGGCGAGGCGTGCTTCCGCGGCCCGAGGAACACGCGGGCGTACTGCACGCGGTGGGACCGCAGGGCCTCCTCGCCCTCGAAGGCGGACGGGTCCACCGGGAAGCCGGCCTCGGCGAAGGCCTCGAGCAGCCCGGAGGCGAGCACCCGCTTCGCCAGCGTCGCGTCGACCTCCTTGCGGTACAGGTGGGCGAGGAGCCGCCAGAGCGCCGCGCGCTGGAGGTCGCCCACCTCCGGGGAGCCGTTCGGACCGTCGTCGCGCATCACGTCCTCGTGGGTCGACATCAGGCCTTCTCCACCGCGACGACGCAGTCGAAGTACCGCCGGCCGCCGCCGATCGGGTCGCCCGCGTTCGGC
>WGAH01000951.1 GCA_015489145.1 Deltaproteobacteria bacterium | reverse complement strand
GGGCCGCGACCCGCCCCTCCGCCAGGGCCACCCAGCGCGTGCAGCGGGGGAGCAGCGCCTCCAGCCGGTGCTCGACGACCAGCACCGCCAGCCCGGCCTCCGCCAGGGCCGCGAGGCGGTCCACCAGGGCCGCCGCCCCGCGCGGGTCGAGCTGGCTGAGCGGCTCGTCGAGGAGCAGCAGCCCCGCCCCGGCGGCCAGGGCGGCGGCGGTGACCATGCGCTGCACCTGCCCGCCGGAGAGCGCCCCGGTGGGCCGCCCGGGGGGCACGGCGAGGCCCGCCCGCGCGAGCACCTCGGGGATCGCCGCCTCCACCCGCTCCGGCGGCAGGCCCGCCGACTCCATGCCGAAGGCGACCTCGTCGCCGACGGTGCCGGTGAGCACCTGGTCGTGGGGCTCCTGGGCGACGAAACCGACGAGGCGCACGCGCTCGGCCGGGGGCAGCGCCGCCGGGTCGCGCCCGTCCACCCGCACCTCGCCCATCACCTCGCCCTGCCCGTGGCGGCCCGCCATGCCGGCGGCCAGGCGCAGCACGGTGGACTTGCCCGAGCCGGTGGGGCCGGTGAGCAGCACGAGCTCGCCGGGCGCCACGCGGAGGTCCACCCCGGCGCAGGCCGGCGCCGTCCCGCCGGGGTAGCGGTAGCCCGCGCCGCGCAGCAGCAGGCCCCTCACCGCTGCACCCGCCGCAGGGAGTCGGCGAAGGGCACCGCCAGCCGGCAGGCGGCCACCACGTACAGGAAGCCCGGCCCGGCCAGCAGCAGGGCGATGTACCAGTCGGCGAAGAACAGGCGGAACAGCACCATGTGCAGGGCGAAGGCCAGCGCGCCCCCCACCAGCGAGGCCCCGCCGAGCCCCACCGACAGGCGCAGCCACCGCCGGCGGGGCGCCTCGTCGGGCCAGCCGGCCACCCGGGTGATGCCCGCCACCCACAGGAACAGCTCGGTCCACAGCACCCGGTTGGGCACGAACAGCAGGTCGGTGGGCAGCAGCTCGCCGAGGGCCAGGCCGCTGAGCAGCCACTGCACGAGGATGGCGAGGGTGGCGGTGCCCGGGCGGGGCAGCAGGGTGAGGAGGGTGGCGAGGAGCACGACGCGGGCGGCGTCGTCGACGAGGCCCGTCACGAGCATCGCGAAGGGGCCGAGCAGGGAGGCCACGCCCATGCCCAGGAGCCGGCTGAGCGCGCTCACCAGGAAACCCAGGGCCCCGAACATGGCGATGGTCGTCACCGCCCCGGTCGGCGCCTCGCGGAGCCAGCGCGGGGCCCGCCAGGCCACGAACAGGCTGCCGAGCAGCGCCCCGAGGACGGCCACCGCGAAGCCGCCGCCCACGACCGGGCTGCCCCGGCTCACGTAGAGGGGGTGCCGGGCCTCCAGCAGCGGCTCGGCCCCGCCCACCGGCACCAGGTCCACCACCACCGTCCACCGTCCCTCGGCGGCCCGCCGGGGCGGGAGCCGCTCCGGGTCGACGTAGAGCGGCAGGGCGGCGGTGAAGGCCCGGCCCGCCGGCAGGCGCACCAGCGCGGTGGCGGCCCGGCCCCGGTGGGCGCGCTCGTCGCGAATGCGCGGGCGGAAGGCCGGGTCGTCCTCGCCCGTCTCGTCGAGCACGCGGAGGCGGAGCACCGCGTTGAGGTCGTGATCCCCGGTGTTGTCCAGGGGCACCCCCACGTGGGCCCAGGGAATCGCCGCGTCCCGGGCGGGGCGGCCCGCCAGGCGCAGCGCCGCCTCCCACCAGCCCGAGGGCAGGGCCACCCGCCAGGGCGCCCGGGCCGGGTCGGCCGCGCCGCCGCTGTCGGCGGGAAACACGAGGTCGCCCATCGCCACCGTGCGCCGCACCGCCTCGGCGGGCACCGCCCGGGGCGCGAGGCGGGCGTCCACCGCCACCGTCTCGCCGGCGGCCTCCAGCGCGGCCCGCACCGGTGTCGGGCCGTCCACCGTCGCCAGGAGCACCAGCCGTTCCCCGGGCTGCACCGGGGCGCGCTTCTCGGCCTCCCCGACGGCGAGGCGGGCCGTGCCCCGGCGCCAGGCCGTCAGGATGGCGGCGACCTGCGCCGGCCGCCCGTCCACCAGCACCAGGTCGAGGTCCTCGCCGCCGCGCACCTCCCGCCGGCCCTGCCCCACCGGCGCCTCCACCGCCAGCTCCAGGGGCGGCAGGGGCGCCACCTCGGCGGGCACCGTCGCCTCGCCGCCCGCCGTCCGCACGGTGAGGGCGCAGGCGCAGCGCGTGTCCGGGGGCAGGTCCAGGGTGAGCTCCGGCGTCGGGGCCGGCGGACGCCGCCGCACCAGCGGCACGCCGTCGGCGTCGCGCAGCTCGGCCTCGACGATGGGGGCCTCGGCGCGCACCTCGAGGCCGCCGGCCACCCGCTCCACCGCCACCCGCCCGGGACCGCCGCGGCAGGCGACGAGGAGCGCCGCCGCCAGCGCCAGCAGCAGCCGCCAGGCGGCGCCGGCCCGCCTCACCGCAGCACCGTCACCCGGTAGCCGCCGACGATGCGCTCGTCCTCGTCCTGGTAGGGGTACTCGGCCACGGCGACGCGGCCGTCGTCGGTGGCGGCGGCGCGGAAGAAGACCGGGCCCTCGGTGGGGCAGGTCGCCAGCAGGCGATCGGCGCCTCCGCGCCCGTCGTCCGGGTCGCGCAGGTCGAAGACCAGCGCGCCGTAGAGGTCGCGGCGGGTGTCGGACTGGCGGTCGGCGGCGGTGACCACCGCGAAGTCGCCGGAGGGGGCGCGGCTGATGCCGTCGAGCACCTGCGGCCCCGACCAGGTCCAGCGGGTGCGGCCGTCGAGGTCCACGGACCACAGCGTGTTCTCGGCCGGGTGCGCCGTGGGCGGGCGCAGCTCGGCGGAGGCGGCCCCCCAGGGGATGAGGGTGTTGGAGGTCTGGAACAGCACCCCGCCGTGGTCGAAGAAGCCGTAGCCGACGCTGGCGTGAATCGGCACCTCGCCGGCCATCACCGGGGTGCCCGTCGAGCGGTCGAGGCGCACGGCGCCGTCGAGGCCGACCACCCGCCACCGGCCGTCGCCCAGGCCCAGGAACACGCTGCCGTCGGCCTCGCGGACGTCGAGGGCCTCCCAGATGAAGGGGTGATCGAACCAGGGGCGCAGGGGCTCCACCTCGATGCCGGCGACGAGCTTCATCTCGTCGAGGTCGACCACGGCGGCGCCGTCCACCGGGTAGCCGGCCGGGGGCGGACCGTCGGCGCTGTGGCCCACCGCCACCACGGCGAGGCGGCCGTCCACCCGCGGGTGCTTGAGCGTGAGGGCCACCGGCTCGGCCGGCCAGGCGCCGCGCACGCTCCCGTCGGGGCGCAGGCGCAGGAGCTGCGAGCGGTTGCGGTGGACGCCGTCGGCGTCGGTCCACGAGTGCAGGGCGGCGACGAGGAGGTCGCCGCCGTCGAGGACCACGAGGCCGTAGGCGGCGGGCAGGCTGTAGACCCCGTAGCGGTCGTCCCCCGGCGGCAGCGGCGAGGTGCCCACCCGGTCGGCGAGGCGCAGGGTCCAGCGGTCGGCGAGGGTGGCCGGGTCGAGGGCGCGCACGTAGGCGTCCGGGGACTGCTCGGCGGCGTAGAGGGTGGCGCCGTCGGCCGACCAGGCGACCTGCTTCACCATGGTCTCGGCCAGGCGCCGCCGGGCGAGGACGTCCC
This sequence comes from Deltaproteobacteria bacterium, assembly GCA_015489145.1. Classification (GTDB taxonomy): domain Bacteria; phylum Myxococcota_A; class UBA796; order UBA796; family UBA2385; genus S143-5. The sequence continues at coordinate 975 of WGAH01000951.1, read as the reverse complement.
CCGTCCAGCCGTCGAGCACGAGCACCTCGCCGAGGTAGCTCCCCACCGCCAGGCGCGCGCCGTCCGGCGAGAAGGCGAGCGCGGTGTTCGGCGCGGCGCCGCCGCTGGCGACGAGGCGGTCCACGTCGCCGAGGTCGACCCGGTAGAGGCTCGGGCACTCGGGGCGCAGGGGGGCCGTGTCGCTCAGCCCGCCGAGGCGCACCGTCTCGCCGGGGGTCCAGCGGCGGGGGACGAACCAGCGCCCGTCGCCGAGGGGGCGGGCGTCCGGCGCGGGGGCGGACCCTCCGGAAGCCTCGACGATCACGCCGTCCCGGACGAAGCGCAGCGCGCCTCGGGGCGCGGGATCGGCGCAGCCGGCGAGCAGGACCGCCGCGGCCAGCAGGCCGGCGAGCTCGCCGAGCTCCACCGCCGCGCCGTAGGCGTCGCCGGTGAGCCCCCCGCCGAGGCGCCGGGCCGCCCAGGCGGCGAAGGCGGCCATGGCGACGAGGACCGCCAGCGCGGGAACCGGCGCGAGGACCACGGCGGGAAGGGCGAAGGCGCTTCCAACAATCATGTTGGCAACGTGTGTGCGAGCGTCGCCCCGGGCCCGCGCCCCCAGCCCGTCCGGGCGGGCCGTCGGCAGGCGCAGCAGGGGCAGCAGCGCCCACCGGGCCAGCACCGGCACGAGCAGCAGGGGCAGCCAGCCGCCCCCGGCGAGGACCGCGGCGGCGCCCTGGGCCTTGAGCAGCAGGAAGACCCCCGCCGCGCCCACGGCGAAGGCCCCGGTGTGCACGTCCTTCAGGATCGCCAGGCGGCGCTCCGGCGGGACCGCCGCCGGCAGGGCGTCGGCGCAGTCGATGAACCCGTCGAGGTGCAGCATTCCGGTCGCTCCCAGTCCCGCCGCCAGCGCCAGCGTGCCGGCGAGCCCGGCTGGCAGCCCCAGCGCCAGGGCCCCGGCCCCCACCCCGGCGGCGGGACTGGGAGCGACCGGAATGC
>WGAH01000950.1 GCA_015489145.1 Deltaproteobacteria bacterium | reverse complement strand
CGTCCACCCAGCGCAGGAACCAGGCCTCGCGGGCGGCCGGGTCGTCGCCGCCGGCGTCGGGGAGCAGGTCGGCGACCCGGCGGCGCTCGAAGACCGGGGGCTCGGCGCCGACGGCGCGGGCGGCGGCCCCGACCAGCGAGGCGACCTCGTCCATCAGCTCGGCGGTGCCGGCGCCGGCCCGGTACCACTCGAGCATCGTGAACTCGCGGCTGTGGTGCGGGCCGTGCTCCTCGTCGCGAAAGCAGGGGGTGACCTGGTAGATGCGCGCCAGCCCGGCGGCGAGGACGCGCTTCATCGCCAGCTCGGGGCTCGTGTGCAGCCAGCCGCCGTCGGCCCGCACCGGGTGGAGGTGCTCCTCCATCGCGGCGGCGGGCACGAGCACCGGCGTGTGGACCTCGGCGTAGCCGTGGTCGTCGAACCACCGGCGCAGGGCGCGGAGCACCGCGGCGCGGGCGCGGAGCAGGTCGGGGCGCATGGACGCCGGCGCTACTTCTGCACGCGCGAGACGTACTGCCCGGTGCGCGTGTCGACGCGGATCACCTCGCCCTGCTCGACGAACAGGGGCACCTGCACCGTGGCCCCGCAGGCCAGCTCGGCGGGCTTGGTGGCGCCCTGGGCGGTGTTCCCGCGCACCCCGGGCTCGCAGTAGACGATCTCGGACTCGATGAAGTTGGGAAGCGTGATCGAGACGGGGCGGTCCTTGTAGAACAGGACGGTGACCTCGAGGCCGTCGGTGAGGTACTTCGCCTCGTCGGCGATGGAGTCGCTGGGGATCTGCACCTGCTCGTAGGTCTCGGTGTTCATGAAGTGGTGGAACTCGCCGTCCTCGTACATGAACTGCATCGTGCGCTCGTCGACGTCGGCGGCCTTGACCTTCTCGCCGGTGCGGAAGGTGCGCTCGATCACCGCGCCCGTGAGCATGTTCTTGAGCTTGGTGCGCGTGAAGGCGGTGCCCTTTCCGGGCTTGACGAACTGGAAGTAGACCAGAGGTAGGGCGTGCCGTCGATCTCGACCTTGAGCCCGTTGCGGAAGTCGGAGGTGTCGTACATCATGGGGCGGTCCTGCTGGGGTGGCGGCGGGCCGGTGGGGTTGGGCCGGTGCGGGGCCGCTGGCGCCGGGAGCGACGCGCGATAGCCTTCGGAGCGCGGCCGGCGAGGGGACCGGACGGGCGAGCACCGGACGGAGGGAAGGCCCTTGTATCACGATGGCGGCGGGCGGGTGGGCCGGCGCGAGGCGCTGGAGCGGGTGCCGGGCCTCGACGAGGCCACCTGGGAGGCGGCGGATCGGCGCTTTCCCGTCCGCATCACCCGGAGCTGGTGGGAACGGGTGCGCGCCCCGGACGACCCCCTCGCCCGGCAGGTGCTGCCGGACGCCGACGAGCTGCGGCCCGACCCCGGCGACGTGCCCGACCCGGTGGGCGACGCGCGCCTCCGGCCCTTTCCCTGGGTGGTCCGCAAGCACCGGGACCGGGTGGTGCTCCTCGTCACCAAGGCCTGCCACCTGCACTGCCGGTTCTGCTTCCGGCGCGACCAGCACGGGGGGCCGGGACCCACCGCCGAGGAGCTGGCGGCGGCGGCGGCCTGGGTGCGGGACAGCGGCGTGCGGGAGGTGATCCTGTCCGGGGGCGACCCGCTGGTGCTCCCCGACGCCGCCCTCGACCGCCTCCTCGCCTCCCTGCGCCCGGCGGTGCCCCTGGTGCGCGTCCACACCCGGGCGCCGATCACGGCGCCGGGGCGGGTGACGCCGGCGCTGGCGCGGCTGCTGCGGGCCCACGCGCCGGTGTGGGTGGTGGTCCACGCCAACCACGCCGCCGAGCTCTCCCCCGAGGTCGACGCCGCGCTCGCGCGCCTCGCCGACGCCGGGGTGCCCCTGCTGGCCCAGACGGTGCTGCTGCGGGGGGTGAACGCCGACCCCGACGCCCTGGTCGAGCTGTTCGAGGCGCTGGCCCTGCGCCGGGTGCAGCCCTACACCCTGCACCACACGGACCCGGTGCCCGGAAACGCCCGGTTTCGCGTGTCCATCGACGAGGGCCTCGCGATCTGGGAGGCGGTGCGCCGCCGCGTCGGGGGCCTGGTCCTGCCCCGCTACGTCATCGACCCGCCGGACGGCAGCGGCAAGGTGCCGGTGGCCGAGTGGGCTGCGCGGCGCGGCGCCGGCGGGTAGCATCGGGGCCGGGCCCCCCGCCGAGGAGCCGTGATGCCGGTCCGCCACCTCACGCACCGCTACGCCTCCATCGGAGCCTTCCTGCGCGACCACGCCGGGACGCTCCGCCACGGCGCCCTGTTCCTGCCGGCCGATCCCGGGCGGGGCGAGGTGGCGCCGGAGTTCAAGCTCGACCTCGTGCTGCCCGTGGTCGGCCGGGTGGGCCCCCTGCGGGCCCAGGTGGTCCACCGGGCGCCGGACGGCGGCCTGGGCGTGCAGCTCCCCGACTTCGAGGCCGAGGCCGGCGAGGCCCTGGCGCCCCTGTTCGCCCTGGTCGAGGAAGTGCGCGAGTTCCTCGTCGAGAGCGGCGAGCTGGTCCCGGCC
>WGAH01000949.1 GCA_015489145.1 Deltaproteobacteria bacterium | reverse complement strand
GGCCTCACCCCGGAAGCCGAGCCCGACGCGATTCGCGAGGCCCACCTGCGCCTCGCCGCCGAGCTTCACCCCGACCGCCTCGCCGGCGCCCCCGACGCGGTGCGCGACCTGGCGACGGCCGCCTTCGACCGGGTGCGCGCCGCCTGGGAGGAGCTGCGCGACGACGAGCGCCGGGCCGCCTACATCGCCCACGCGATCCGCGGCGAGAAGACCGAGGACGAGCTGGCGATGGAGCAGGTGCAGAACTACTGGGCCGCCGAGGCCGACTTCAAGCGCGGCCTCGCCGCCTTCCACGCCGGCCGCATCAAGCCCGCCCACGAGATGTTCGAGGCGGCCGTGCAGCGCGTCCCCGACGAGCTCGAGTTCCGCGCCTACTGGGCCTACACCACCTGGGTCACCCACCGCGGCACCGACCCGGAGCGCGCCGAGTCGGGCTTCGAGGCCCTCAAGGAGGTCCTCGACAAGAACAAGGAGCAGGAGCGCAAGCTCGACATGGCCTGGGTGCTCCTCGGGCGCATCTACCGCGACAAGGGCGAGGACCGCATCGCCCGGCGCTGCTTCGTGCAGGCGCTCCGCATCAACGCCGGCAACGCCGACGCCCAGCGCGAGATGCGCCGGCTGAGCGGCGGCGAGGGCGGGCGAAGGGGCGAGGCCGACAAGAAGAAGAAGGCCGGCGGCCTGTTCGGCGGCCTGTTCGGGCGCAAGCGCGGCAAGTAGCCGCGCGCCGGCTCAACCGGCCTGGCCGGCCTCGGCGAGGCAGCGGTCGTAGTAGTCGATGATCTGGCGGACGTAGGCGCGCTTCTCGCGGTAGCGCCCCGGGAAGAAGCTGCGCTTGAAGCCGTAGATGATCGTGTTTCGCACGTCCTTTTCGGTCATGCCGAAGGCGTCGATGGCCAGGCGGTACTCCCGCGACACCGTCGTGTGGGACACGAGGCGGTTGTCGGTGCACAGGGTGGCCGAGAGCTTCTCGGCCAGCATGCGCCCGAAGACGTGGTTCTCGACCGTGCCCACCTCGGGGTTGGTCTGGAGGTTGGAGGTGATGCACACCTCGATGGTGACCCGGCGGTCGGCGATGTACTGCGCGAGGCGCTCGACGTAGGCGTCGGGGTCGGCGATCTCGGGGCCGCACAGCTCGGGGCTGAACAGGTGGTAGCCGTGGCCGATGCGGTCGGCGTACAGCTCGGTGATCGCCTCGAAGATGCTCTCGGGGCCGTAGGCCTCGCCGGCGTGCACCGTCTTCTTGAGGAACCAGCGGTGGGCGTGGGCGTAGGCCGCCCGGTGGTCGTGGGCCGGGTAGCCGGCCTCGGCCCCGGCGAGGTCGAAGCCGACGATGGGAATGCCGTGGTCGTCGCGGCAGCGCACGGCGGCGCGGGCCAGCTCGAGGGAGGCCAGCCCGAAGACGTCGGTCTCCGGCGCGTCGCGGAAGAGCTCGCAGAGCTGCGCGTACCAGGCGCTGAAGCCCGGCTGGAACATGCGGAGGGCCGAGACGATGATGCCGTACCGGAAGGGCGGCTCGCCGCGCTCGGCCACCGCCGGCGAGGCCTCGTGCTCGCGCATGGCGCGCTCGAGGCCGCGGTTCACCGCCAGCAGCACCTCGTCGAAGCTGAGGTCGCGGTGGACGTGGAGCTGCGGGGCGAAGCGCACCTCGATGTAGCGCACCCCCTCGTCGATGTTGTCCCAGGCCAGCTCGTAGGCGGTGCGCTCGAGGGCCTCGGTGTCCTGCATCACCGCCGTCGTGTAGGCGAAGCCGCGCAGGTACTCCTCGAGGGAGGCGTAGGCCGGCTTGAACACCAGCTCGTTCAGCCCCTCCACCGTCTCGGAGGGCAGCTTCACCCCGCGCTCCCGGGCCAGCTCGATGAGCGTGGTCTCGCGCAGCGAGCCGTCGAGGTGGACGTGGAGGTCGGATTTCGGGAGGGCTCGGATCAGGTCGTCGTTCATCATGGCCCGGGGGCTAACCGGACGGGGCGGAAGCCGCCGCGCCTTCGATCCGACCGGTGTTTTCGCCCGGTCGCCCCGCTTCGTGCGCTTTTCGCTTGATCCGCCCGCCGCGCTTCGCTATGCGTCAAGCCGTCGCGCGTCCCGGCCGATGCCGCCGGGGCGAACAAGGAGGCGCGAATGCTGGAGCTCCCCGGTTCGATGCGGGCCCTGCTCGTCGAGCACCTCGAGGAATACTGCGAAAACCTCGACGACACGTCCGACACCGACGCCATCGCCGAGGCCATCGTCGAGGTGATCGAGGCGACCGGCCAGGAGGCCACCGGCGTCGACGCCGAGGAAATCGTCAGCCAGCTCGAGGCCTCGGGCGAGCTCGACGCCACCCTCATCGAGGTCCTCGACGACGTCTTCTCCCGCAACCCCGACTTCGACTACACCGCCGAGGAAATCGTCGGCCTCCTCGAGAAGCTGTGCGAGATCGAGTGGCTCAACGAGGAAGAGGAAGAAGAGGCCGCGAGCTTCTTCTCCGACGGCACCGATCCCGACGAGGACTTCTGATCCGCCCGGCCCCGCGCGGCGCCGCTCCCGCCGGGACCCCTGCCCCGGAGGGGGTGTCATGAGCCTGCGCGCCGCCATCCTCGGCCTCGCCGCCCTCGGAGCCGGCGTCCTCGGGACCGCGGCCCTCGCCGCCTCGGCCGACGAGGGCCGCGACTTCGTGCTCGACCAGCTCCAGGCCGAGCTCGACCGCGCCTGGACCGCGCTCGGCCGCCACGACGAGCCGCCCTACTTCATCCAGGCCGCCGTCACCGACCAGCGCGGCTGGGAGGTCCAGGGCTCCTTCGGCGGCACCGGCGCGCCGAGCGCCACCCGCCGCCGCCTCGGCGACATCGACCTGCGGGTCGGCAGCCCCGAGCTCGACAACACCCACAAGATCCGCGACGCCGGCTGGTTCGACGACCAGCCGCGCCCGCGCCTCGACCTGCCCATCGTCGACACCCACCCCCACGCCTGGCGCCTCGCCCTGTGGCGGGCCCTCGACGACAGCTACCGGGCGGCGGTGCGCCGGCTGATCAAGGTCCGCACCAACGACGCGGTCAAGGTCGCCCGCGAGGACCCCTCCCCGGACTTCTCGCCGGTCGAGCCCGTCGTCGACCTGCGCCCGGTGCGGCCCCTCGCCCCCGACCTCGACCGCTGGCGGGCCGAGGTGGCGCGGGCCTCGGCGGTCTTCGACGCCTTTCCCGAGGTCTTCGACGCCAACATCTCCTTCGAGGCCCACGACGACACGCACTACCTCGTCACCACCGAGGGCACCCGCCTGCGCTTCCAGCGGGTGCGCTACCGGGTGAGCGCCTACGCCCGCACCACCGCCGAGGACGGCATGGCGCTGGAGGTCTACGACTACGTCGACACCGACGACCGCGGCGAGCTGCCCGAGGGCGCCGCCCTCGACGCGCTCGCCCGGCGGGTGGCGCAACAGGTCACCGACCTGCGCCACGCCCCCCTCGTCGAGCCCTGGGCGGGCCCGGCCATCCTCCGCGGCCGCGCCGCCGCCGTGTTCTTCCACGAGATCCTCGGCCACCGGGTCGAGGGCCACCGCCAGAAGGACGAGGACGAGGGGCAGACGCTCACCGACAAGGTGGGCAGGCCCATCTTTCCCGACTTCATCGACGTCGTGGACGACCCCACCCTCGAGGAATACGCCGGCGTGCGCCTCGCCGGCACCTACCCCTACGACGACGAGGGCGTGCCGGCCCAGCGGGTGGTCGTGGTCGAGGGCGGGGTGCTCCGCAACTTCCTGATGTCGCGCTCGCCGATTCGGGGCTTCGACCATTCCAACGGCCACGGCCGGCGCCAGCCCGGCTCGGCGCCGCTGCCGCGCCAGGGCAACCTCATCGTCACCGCCCGCGAGACCGTGCCCTACGCCCGCCTGCGCGAGATGCTGCTGGAGCAGGTGCGGGCCGAGGGCAAGGAATTCGGCCTCGTCTTCGACGACATCTCCGGCGGCTTCACCTTCACCGGACGCTCCACCCCCAACTCGTACAGCGTGCAGCCGGTCACCGTGTGGAAGGTCTACGCCGACGGCCGCCCCGACGAGCTCGTGCGCGGGGTGGACCTCATCGGCACGCCGCTGACCACGTTCTCGCGCATCGTCGCCGCCAGCGACCAGGTGCAGGTGTTCAACGGCGTGTGCGGCGCCGAGAGCGGCTGGGTGCCGGTGAGCGCCGCCGCCCCCGACCTGCTCGTCTCCGAGATGGAGGTGCAGCGCCGCGAGAAGGCCAACGACCGCCCGCCGATCCTGCCGCCGCCGGGCGTCGCCGAGGGAGGTGCGAAGTGAGGCGCCTGCTCCCGCTCCTCGCGCTCCTCGCGCCCCTCGCCCGCGCCGCCGAGCCCGCCGCCCCCGCCGGGGCGGCCGGCGCCGCCGAGGACGACGCCGCCAAGGACGACGCCGCCGCCCAGGCCGAGGCGATGCGGCAGGCCGCCGAGGCCGAGCTGGCGCGCGCCGCCGGCATGCGCCTCCCCGACCAGCCGCCGCCCTACTGGATCAGCTACGAGATCCTCGATGGCGACGTCGCCACCGCCTCGGCGGCAATGGGGGCGCTCACCAGCTTCGACCACGGGCCCTACCGCAACCTGCGCGCCGAGGTGCGGGTCGGCGACTACACGCTCGACAACGGCAACTTCGAGATGTCCTTCGGCGAGCGCGGCGGGGTGGTCTCGCGGCTGATGCCCATCGACCCGGTGGTCCCCTCGCTGCGCCGCGAGATCTGGCTCGCCACCGACACCGCCTACAAGGGCGCCACCGAGCAGCTCTCGGCCAAGCTCAGCGCCCGGCAGGGGCGGCCCGGCGAGCACCCGCCCGACCTCGTCCCCGTGCCGCCGCTGCACACCGACCCGCTGGCGCGGCCCACGGTGGACGGCGAGCGGGTGCGGGCCACCGTCGAGCAGGTCACCGCCGCCCTGGCCGAGACCCCCGGCCTGGAGGACGGCAGCGCCATCGCCCGGGACTGGCAGGGGGTGCGCTTCGTCGCCAACAGCGAGGGCACGCGGGCCTGGCTGCCGACGGGGTTCTCGGTGGTGCGCGTCGAGGCGATCGCCCGCGCCGAGGACGGCGCCCGCCTGCGCGACCTGCGGTGGTGGGTGGCGCGCACCTGGGACCGCCTGCCGCCGGTGGCCGAGATGGAGGCCGAGGCCCGGGAGATGACGGCCTGGCTCGCGTCGCTGCGCGACGCCCCGGTCGAGCAGGACTACCTCGGGCCGGTGCTGTTCGAGCAGCCCGCCGCCGTCGAGCTGTTCCGGCAGCTCATGGCGCCGGAGATCAGCGGCACCCCGCCGCTGGGGTCGTAGGG
>WGAH01000948.1 GCA_015489145.1 Deltaproteobacteria bacterium | reverse complement strand
GGGGAACGCCGCAGGGAGGTCGCAGATGAAGCTTCGTGTCCCCTTCGCCATCGCCGTGCTCGGCGCCCTGTCCCTGGCCTGCAGCGGCCTGGGCGGCAAGGACGAGGAGGCCGCCACCACCGAGGAGCAGCCCGCTCCCGAGGAAGCCGCCGCCGAGGAGGCCCCCGCCGAGGAGGCCGCGACGCTGGTCGAGCCCTGGAGCTCGATGAACCTGCCGGTGGAGGACGGCGAGATCGTCAGCGCCGACGCCGACGCCCTGGAAGTGCGCTACGCCGGCAAGGCCTGGAGCGAGGTCGGCGACGGCTTCCTGTCGGCGCTCACCGGCGCGGGCTGGACCAAGGCGAAGGACGAGTCCACGGCCGAGGGCCTGGCGGTGAGCCTCGAAAAGGACGGCAAGACCGTGAAGCTGGAGGCGAGCAGCGACGGGGACGCCGCCGTCGTGCGCCTCGTCGCCGGCCCCTCCGCCGAAAACGCGCGCACGCGGCCCGCCCGGCGGGGCAAGGCCGGCAAGATCGGCCGGGGCAAGATGGGCGGCGGCCCGCGCGCCGGCGTCCGTCGCGGCGGCGGCCACCGGGCCGAGGGCAGCGGCAGCCACACCCCGGGCAGCAAGAGCACCTCGTCGAGCAGCCACACCCCCGGCGGCAAGAGCTCCTCGGGCACCAAGAGCTCGTCGTCGGGCAGCCACACCCCGGGCAAGTAGTCCAGGCGCGCCGGTCGGGGGCCGCCGGCCGGTGGCCCCCGCGATGGCGCGGTCGAGGCGCGCAGGCCTCCGGCTGGCATGGTGGAGACGAGGAAGCGGCAGGATGCCGCTTCTACAGCAGCGAAGACGAAGCGGCTGGATGCCGCTTCTACAGCAGCGCGTCCTGGATCGTGAGCGTCAGCTCGGTGAGGGCGTGCTCGGCCTCGGGGGCGATCTGCTCGAAGGAGACGGCCACGCTGCGGAGCCCGTCCTCGTCGGCCTCGCCGACGTGGCGCACCCGGCCCGTGGCCCGGTGGCGGCGCGGGTCGGCGCCCACCTGGAACTCGAGCAGCAGCACGTCGCCCACCTCGCCGGGGCCGCGCGTGTCGAAGCGCAGCCCGGCGACGCTGAAGTTCATCAGCGGGTCGGGCTCGTGCCACGCGCCGCGCTCGCGGGGGGCGTCGCTGCCCTTGAGCCAGGCGTCCACCTCGACCACCGTCTCGGCCCCGCGGAGCACCCGGTAGCGCAGGGGGATGCCCGCCACCAGCCGCGGCCAGGCCCGGCGCTCGCGCTCGCGCTCCTCGACCTGCTCGCAGCGCAGGCGGTTGCCCACCGCCGACACCGCCCGGGCGATCACCCGCGGGGCGTCGCTGCCCGGGAAGTTGAGGATCGTGCGGGCGCCCGGCCGGATCGCGTCCACGGGGCGGTCGAGGTCGAGGATGTAGCAACCGTCGGCCACGCGGTGGACCCGACCCTCGGCGACCAGGGGCTCGTCGCCCTCGAGGCAGACCACTTCCACCGCGGCGCCGGAAACACGCGGATCGTCAGGAGACGCGCTCATGGAACCTCGCCCTCTCCGGGGGGAGCCTGGAGGATAGTCCCCGGCGGCCCGGAAGGGAAGGCGCTCGCCCCGCCGCGGGCGAAGCGGGCGGCCTCGCGCCGGAGCTGCCGGGCGAATCGCGGCGGCTCCGGGAGCTCCAGGCGCAGGGGCTCGCCGGTGACCGGGTGCTCGAGGCGCAGCCCCACCGCCCGCAGGAACAGGCCCCGGCCCCGCAGGTTCGGGCGGTCGCCGCCGTGCAGGTCGTCGCCGAGCACCGGGTGGCCGAGGGCGGCGGCGTGGCGGCGGATCTGGTGGGTGCGGCCGGTCTCGGGCCGGAACTCGGCGGTGGTGATCCAGCCGGCCAGCGGGCTGGGCGTCCAGGCGAGGGCGCGCCAGCGCGTGCGGGCCGCGCGGCCGTCGAGGGGCGCGTCGACGACCCCCTCGCCCTCCAGCCGGCCGAGGAGCAGGGCGAGGTAGCGCTTGCCGACCCGGCGCTCCTGGAAGGCGCGCCCGAGGGCGACGTTCGCGCCGGCGCAGCGCGCGACCACCACCAGCCCGCCGGTGCGCGCGTCGAGGCGGTGCACCGGGTGGGGGGCGGGAAGGGCGTCGGGCTCGGCCGAGGGCGCGAGGTTGGCCGGCAGCGCCGCGGCGAGGGTGCGGCGGCGGTTGCCGCTGGTCGGCAGGCCGGCGGGCTTGTCGACCACGGCCATCCAGGGGTCGACGTGGAGGAAGGGCAGCAGCAGGGGGTAGACCGGCCGGGCGGGCCCGTCGGGCAGGTCCACCTCGACGAGGGCGCCGGCCGGGACGAAGGGGTTGCCGCGCTCGGGCGCTCCCTCCACCCGCACCCGGCCGGCCCGGGCGAGGCGGCGGGCGGCGCTGCGGCTCGCCACCGCCGGCACGCGGGCGTGGAGGAGGGCATCGAGGCGCGAGGCCTCGCCTTCGGGCGCGCGCACCTGGACCGTCGGCATGGCTCCGCCGTAGCGCGCCCCGCCCCGCCTGTCGCCCGGCAGCGCGGCGCCCGGCTTGCCGCGCCCGCGCCGACGTGGCACGATGGCGGCCCTGCGAACGGGGAGAACGATGCGGTGGAGCTGGCTGGCACGGTGGTCTCGGCTCGGGACGCTGGCGATGTTCGCCGGCCTGGCGCTGCTGTCGGCGCCGGCGGCGGCCACCGAGGTGCCCGACATCGACACGCCCATGCGCTCGGACCACCGCGCCTCGCGCGACGCGGCGCTGGTCATCGGCAACGAGGCCTACCTCGCGCTCCCGCAGGCCACCTACGCCACCGCCGACGCCTACGCCTTCCGCCAGTGGCTGCTCCAGGGCCGCGGCCTGTCCAAGCACCGGGTGGCGAGCCTCGAGAACGTCGACCCCTACGACATCGGCAAGCAGCTCCGCCGCCTTCGCTGGAAGGTCCGCAAGGGCGGCACGATGTGGATCTACTTCGCCGGCCACGGCGCCGTGCAGGACGGGCAGCGCTACCTGCTCGGCGTGAGCGCCTCCCTCGACGACCCCTCCGCCAACGGCGTGCGGATCGAGGACATCGTCGAGCCCTTCCTCGCCGGGCGGCGGGCCCGGCGCGTGGTCGTCGTGCTCGACGCCGGCTTCGGCAACCTCGGCCGGGACGGCCTGCAGCTCGCCGCCGGCGAGGAGGTCGAGGTGCCCGAGGGCTTCCCCGACCTCGGCCCCAAGGTGGTGGTGTGGGCCGCCGCCCGCGACGGCTCGCCCGCCGAGGCCTTCCCCCTGGCCCGCCACGGCCTGTTCACCTGGCTGGCCGTGGGCGGCCTGCGCGGCTGGGCCGACGG
>WGAH01000947.1 GCA_015489145.1 Deltaproteobacteria bacterium | reverse complement strand
GCTCCGAGTACCGCGACCTCACCGAGACACCAGCGACGGGAAACTTCCTCGCCGATGCCATCGACATCACCCCCCCGGCCATCCCGGATGCTCGCTCCCCCATCTGGGCCACTGCCTTCGACGAGGAAGGACGGATCGTGGAGAAGTGGCGGGGGGCCCACGCCCTGGAAATCGTGCCGTAGGTCAGCCCCGGCCCGCCCGCGTGGCCCGAGCCCGGGCTCAGGGGCCTCGAGCGGCCGGCGGCCATGCCGGCGGGATCAGGCGGGATCGTCGGCCGGCGGCTCCTCGGCGGCCGGCGGCTCCTCGGCGGCGGGGGCCTCGACGGCGGAGAGCTCCTCGGTGGGCGCCTCCTCGGCGGGCTCCCCCTCGGGGGTGGGACCGCCGTCGATCACGGTGCCGTCGCGCTTTCGGAGGACGGAGCGGTGCTCGGTGTCGCCGCGGGGCCCCTCTCCGGCAGAGGACTCCTCCGCGGCGGCCGGGCCGCCCTGCATCATGCGCGCCGCCTCGCCGGACTCGATGAGCGCCCGGATCTGGTCGTGCATGCGCTCCCAGCCCGGCCGCTCGGGGGCGACCGGCGAGGCGTGGTCGAGGGCGTGGCGCAGGTGCTCCAGGGCCCGGAAGGGGTCGCGCCGGGCGAACTCGAGCTCGGCCCGCACCGCCCAGGCCAGCGGGTCGTCGGGGCTCTTCTTGAGGGCCCGCCCCAGCAGCCGGTCGGCGTCCTCGAACTGCCCCTGGCGCAGCAACAGCCGCGCCCGCTCGACGAGCACGTCGAAGGTCTCGCCCTTCTTGAGCGCCTGCTTCAGCAACCACTGGGCCTGCTCCAGGTCGCCGTCCTCCTTGTCGAGGAGGATGCGCGCCAGGCCGACCATCGCCCGGACGTTGGTCTTCTCGAGCTCGATGGCGCGCCGCAGGCGGGCCTCGGCCTGGGCGAGCAGATCGTCGCGCCGCTCCGGCTGGAACAGGGCCGTGCGCCGCAGCAGCTCGCCCATGCGAACCTCGTGGACGGGGTTGTCCGGCGCGAGGCGCAGGGCTTCCTCCATGTGCTCGGCGGCCTGCTTCCAGTGGGGCACGCCCAGGCGCATGTGCACCTCGCCGAGCATCCCGTAGGTGTCCGGCATCATGGGCTCGACGGCGAGCGCCTTTTCGAGCACCTCGGCGGCCTGGACCAGCCGCCCGGCCTGGATGTGCAGCCCGGCGAGGCGGCGGTGCAGGCGGCCGTTGTCGGGGAAGCGCGCCACGCCGGCCTCGAGCACCGCGGCGGCCTTGCCCCGCGCCCCCCGGCGCAGGTGCCAGGTCGCGAAGGCGTGGACCAGCTCGGGCGTGGGGCAGGTGTCCATCGCCTGCTGGAAGGTGGCGGCGACCTCGGCCACCGGAGCCTTGGTGGCCATCTGCAGCTCGGCCTGCAGCGCCCACAGCTCGGGGTTGCGCGGGTCGGCCTTCATGCCCACCGACAGGCGCTCCCGGGCGATGTCCACCCGGGGCTCCTTGCGGCGGAGGAGGCTCCAGACGTTCTCGACCAGGGGGTCGTGGTCGGGGTAGGGCACGCCCCGCAGCGCGCGGGTGCGCCGGGCCTCGGTGAGCAGGCGGTTGCCCTCGAGCTCGAGGACGAGGGCGCGCACCGGGTCGTCCTGGGCGCGCCGGGCCTGCTCGTGCATCCACTGGCCGAGGACCTCGGCCTTCTTGAAGTCCGACAGCTCGCGGGGGCTGAGGTGCTCGGCGACGAGGGGGTGCACGTAGAAGCGGCGGGTGTCGCGCTCCGGCGTCTGCTCGAGCAGGCCCATGCCCATCAGCTCGATGCGCTGGTTGCGGGTGACGCCGATGGCCTGGAGCGCGCCCACGGGCACCGCCTCCTCGAGCATGGCGACGGCGCCGAGGACCGCGCGGAGGTCCTTGTCGAGCTTGTCGATGCGGCGCCGCAGGTGGCGGCCCAGGGCCTTGAGGTCGCCGACATCCTCGGCCTTCAGGTACTTGGGCTGCTCCAGGAGCCGGTCGATCTCCTCGCCGGCGCGCAGGGTGAGCGCCATGCTCCGGGCCGCCACCGGGTGCCCGTGGATGCGCTCGAAGATCGGGCCGAAGCGGTCGCGGGGGAACTCCGGGGCGTGCCAGGCGGCGAACAGCTCGTGCAGCAACCGCCCGGGCAGGCCGCCGAGCTCCAGGCGGCGCAGGTGGCGGCCGTCGCCCTCCCGGTAGAAGGTGGGCGGGCGGCGGGCGACGAAGACCAGGCGCAGGGCCGGGACCGAGGTGAGGATGGCCCGCAGCGCGAGCTCGAGGCGGCCCTCGCGGTAGAAGCTGCCGTCGCGGCGGTCGAGGAGGCGGTCGAGGCCGAAGACGACGAGGACCTTGCCGGAAAAGGCCTCGCCGGCGAGCACGTCGGCCACGAGCGCCGCCATCTCGTCGGGCGGAACGCGATCCTCGCCGCGCCGCAGCGCCTCGTGCAGGCGCTCGTCGCCGCCGACGCGCGCCACCGCCGCCAGCCGGGCGAGGAAGGTGTCGGCGCCGCGCCCGCGGGCGACGGTGAAGTCCGGGAGGCGCTGCAGCTCGCTGCCGGCCAGGGCCTTCTCGACCAGCCAGCGGCGGCCGATGCCCCGGGGCCCGGTCACGAAGATCGCGCCGCCGTCGGCGGCGAGCATCGCGCGCAGCTCGGCGAGCTCGTCG
>WGAH01000946.1 GCA_015489145.1 Deltaproteobacteria bacterium | reverse complement strand
GGTGTTGCATGTCGCAACGGGGGCGTGTACCTTGGGCGCATGAGCGCCCCCCGCCCCGTTCCCGACGGCCTCTCGGTGGAGATCACCCTCGACGAGTCCGATCTCCCCGGGATCTTCGATCACCCCCTCGTCCGCGCCCTGCTGGAGCACTCGCCGGACGGCGCCCTGGCCATCGACGTGCGGACGCGGGCGATCCTCGCGATCAACCGGCGCGCCCGGGAGCTGCTCGGCTACGGCGAGCAGGACGTGGTGGGCCAGCGCTGCAAGAACACGGTGAACTCGCCGGACTGCGGCCGGCGCTGCCTCGTCAACGCCGCCATCGAGCTGCCCGGCGGCGGGCGCATCGGCGAGGTCTTCTACCGGGGCCGCGAGGGCAGGGCGCGCGTCCACGCGCAGACGCGGGTGATCCTCATCCGCTCGCCCTCGGGGGAGCCGCTGGCCGGCATCGAGCTGTTTCGCGACGTCTCGGAGGTCCACCGCATGGAGCGGGCCCTGCGCTCCCGGCGCTCCCTGCGCGGCATCGTCGGGCAGGCGCCGGTGATGCAGGCCCTCTACGAGCTGGTCGAGCAGGTGGCCCCCTTCGACATCCCGGTGCTGATCACGGGCGAGAGCGGCGTCGGCAAGGAGCGCTTCGCCGACGCCGTGCAGGCGCTCTCCGAGCGCGGCGACGGGCCCTACGTCAAGGTCAACTGCGCCGCCCTCAACCCCTCCCTCATCGAGAGCGAGCTGTTCGGCCACCGGCGCGGCGCCTTCACCGGGGCGAACCGCGACCGCCGGGGCTCCTTCGAGGAGGCCGACGGCGGCACGATCCTCCTCGACGAGATCGCCGAGCTGCCCCTGGAGCTCCAGCCCAAGCTGCTGCGGGTGCTCCAGCAGGGCGAGGTGCAGCGGGTGGGCGACGAGCGCCCGCGCCGGGTGGACGTGCGGATCCTCGCCGCCACCAACCGGGACGTGGAGCAGGCCGTGCGCGAGGGCCGCTTCCGGGAGGACCTCTACTACCGCCTCGCCGGCGTGCGCCTCCACGTCCCCCCGCTGCGGGAGCGCCTCGCCGACCTGCCCGAGCTGGTCCACCACTTCCTCGACCGCTTCGAGGAGGAGGCGCTGCGCCGGGGCCGGCCGCGCGGCGTGAACGGCATCACGGACGAGGCCCTCGACGCCCTGGCCGCCCGGAGCTGGCCCGGCAACGTGCGGGAGCTCGAAAACGCGCTGCGCCTCGCGTGGATCCGCACCCCCGCCGGCGAGCCGATCACCCCGGATCGCCTCGCCGTGCCCGGGGCGAGCCTCGCGGCGCCGGCGAGCCCGGGCCGGGTGCGGACCCTGGCGGAGCTGGAGGCCGAGGCCATCGACCAGGCGATGCGGGCCAGCCGCGGCAACGTCAGCGAGGCGGCGCGGATGCTCGGCATCAACCGCACGACCCTGTGGCGGAAGCTCCGGCGCCGTCCGCCGGCCAGCCGCCCCGACGCCGAGGGCTGATCCCCGCCCTCAGGGGCAGCGCAGGCGCACGTGCATGTGGTGCTTGTGGCCGTCGACGTGGTGGACCACGCCGGTCTCGTTCCAGACGTACTCGCCCGGCGGCGGGAAGATCGCCCGGGCCTCGGCCGGCGTGAGCGTGCCGCTCTCGACCGTCCAGTCGCGGATCACGCGAATGAGCGAGCGGTCGAGGAGGATGCGCTCGACCTGGCCCGTGTCGAACAGGGCCCGGATGAGCAGCCAGGTGGTGCGGGCGTCGAGCTGGTCGGGGCGCACCGGGATGAAGCCCTGCTGGTACTGCCGGCCGTCGCCCCAGTAGATGCCGATGTCGGCGTCGATGCCGCCCCGGTGGGAGCGGTGGCCGGCGAGGTAGCCGCCGCCGCGGGCGCTGATGTCGCCGATGACGATGGGGTCGGCGTCGGGGGCGAGCCAGGCCATGCGCTCGGCCACCGTGGTGAGCACCTCGATCATCGTCGGGGTGCCCCACTCGCGATCCGGGTGCCAGCGCTTGTAGAGGCCCGGGGCCGGGGGGAGCTGCACGCCGTCGCGCAGCGTCGTGGTGGAGCAGGGGGCGGGCTCCTCGTCGACGAAGCCCGTGTCGAGCACGTCGTCGAGGAAGGGGCCGACGGTCTCGGCGCGCGCCGCGGGAACCGCGAGGGCGAGGAGGGCGAGGGCGGGCAGGCGGGAGGACACGGCGGACACCGGAGCCGGCCACACCGCCGGCGGGGTCGCACCCGGTAACGCGGGGCCGTGGAACACCGCAAGGACGGGGCGGCGAGGGGGCCGTGAACGACGGCGGAATCGCGGCGTTGCCGGCCGTTGTGCGCGTGGAACGCCCCGCTCAGGGGGCGAGGGCCTCGGCCACCTTCGCCAGCCGGGCGTCGCCGGTGCGCTTCGCCGCGTCGCGCAGGGCGGCGGCGGCGTCGGCCTCGCGGCCGGCCTGGCGGGCCGCCGAGGCCAGGGCCACCGCCAACTCCGGGTCGGGGCGCGCGACGAGGGCCGCCAGGAGCCCGTCCACGGCCTCGTCCCGGCGCCCGGTGCCCAGCCGCAGGCGGGCGAGGGCCACCGGCGGCCCCACGCTGTCGGGAAAGCGCTTCGCCGCCGCCAGCAGCCGCGCCTCGGCCTCGGCGGGCTGGCCGGCCTCGCCGAGCGCCAGGGCCGCCAGCACCGCCAGGGACACGTCGTCGGGCCGCAGCTCGACGGCGCGGTCGAGGAGGGGCACCGCCTCGGCCGCCCGGCGGCGGGCCACGAGGAAGCTGCCCAGGGCGCCGAGGCCGTCGGGGTCGGCCGGGTTGAGGTCCACCGCCCCGCGCAGGTCGGCCTCGGCCCGGTCGAGGAGCTCGGCCCGCCCCGGATCGCCGGCCGGCAGCACCCCCGCCGCCGCCGCCAGGACGTTGCCGCGCACCATGCGGGCCCGGGCCGAGGCCGGGTTGCGGGCGACGAGGCCGTCGAGCTCGGCCCGCCGCGAGGAGAGGTCGCGGGCCGAGCGCAGCGACAGGAGGGTGGCGGCGTCCTCGGGGCGCAGGGCCCCGCCGGCCACCTCGGCGGTGACCGCCCGCTCCAGGCGCAGGTCGGCGTCGTCGCCGTCCAGGGCCAGGGCGCGGTCGTAGGCGGCGAGGGCGCCCGGCCAGTCGCTCGCCTCGAAGCGGTTGCGGGCCAGCTCCACCCACAGCACGGCCTCGCCGGGCAGCCGGGCGGTGGCCTGCTCCAGGATGCCGATGCGGCCGGGCTTGTCGAGGGCCGCCCACGCCAGCCAGAGCGGGGCGGCGTCGGGGTTGGCCGCCACGCCCTCCCGAGCGGCCCGCACCGCCGCCTCGCGCCGGCCGGCGTCGTCCAGCGCGATCACCAGGCCGCGCCAGGCCTCCTCGAGGCCGGGGTCGCCGGCGATGGCCCGGCGGTAGGCGTCGGCCGCCGCGGCGTCGCCCCGGGCCTGGAGCACGCTGCCGAGCCCCATCCAGGCGCGGGCGTGGCCCCCGTCGCGGGCCAGCGCCTCGCGGTAGGCCGCCTCGGCCTTCGCCGGGTCGGTCTCGGCCCGGCCGAGGAGGTACCAGGCGTCCGCCTCGTCGGGGTCGCGCTCGGTGCGGGCGGCGCAGGCGGCCCGCGCCGCCTCGGCCCTCCCGGTGTTCACCAGCACGTCCACCCACAGCTCGGCGGCGGCCACGTCGAGGGGCTCGGCGCCGAGGGGGCTGCCGTCGGCGCCGGCGAGGCGCCCGGCCAGGAGGCGCTCGGCCTCCGCCACCCGGCCGGCGGCCAGGAGGCGCTCGGCATCGGCCACCCCGCCGGCCCGCGCGCCGCCGCCGACGAGACCGAGCCAGCCGATCACCAACCAGGAGCGCCACCGCGCCATCGTCGCCTCCGCCGCCTGCCCTATCCGGCCGCGGCCGGCGGGCGAGGGGCGGCCGGGTCGGGAAGCGGCCCGGAGCCGCCGATCAGGGGAAGGGCCCCACCGTGATCGTGCCCTGGTCGCCGGCGGGCTCGGGCTGCTGGCTGGCGAGGACGGCCCACACCGCCCCGGCCGCTCCGCCGGCGGCGGCGACGCCGACCCCGGCCCACAGGTACCACGGCGGCCCGCGGGTGACGGTGACGGTCTCGACGATGGGCTGCGGATCGAGGAGGATGCTGGAGATCAGCGGGTTGTCGGAGATGTAGAGCGGGGCGACCTCGACCCCCACCCGGTCGGTGCGAAGGGTGCCCTCGTCGGTGACGTAGCGGGCGAGGGTGGGCACGAGGTCGAGGGCCGCGCCCACGGGGTCGGCGTCGGCCGGCGCGGTGACGTACTTCGAGAAGTTGCCGGTGGCGGGCTCGTAGAGCTGGAGCGCCACCCGGTCGGCGCCCACCTCGCCGCCGAGCACCACCAGCGGCGTGCCGGCGTGCTCGCCGAGCGAGCGGTACAGGCGCTCGACCTGGTCCGACCGGCCCTCGGGGGTGCCCGAGGGGCGCGCGAGGACGCGGGCGTCGAGCTGGGGTTCCCAGGTGTGCCGGCTGCCGGGCTGGAGGTCGAGGCGGGCGAAGTCGCGCCGGCCGTCCTCGCCCACCGCGAGGGCGTAGTGGGCGCCCGGGGGCAGCGAGAGGGCCTGCTCGCCGAGGATCTCGTGGCCGTCCACGTAGACGCGGGTGCCTTCCGGGGCCCTCACCACCAGGCTGGCCCTGGCCCGGCCGAGCGTCTGCTCGCGGACGGCGTCGTAGAAGCGCACGATCTTGGGCGGGTAGTTGACCGGGTCGAGGCGCCGGGTGGGGTCGAGGACGACGACCCGGGCGTAGTCGGCGCGGGCGGCGTCCTGGTCGCCGAGGCTCAGGTGGGTCTGGCCGAGGAGCAGCAGCGCCTCGACGAGGTCGCGCGGGGCGGTGGTGCCGAGCTGGCCGGACTCGAGCTCGTCCACCGCCCGGGACAGGGACTCGGCGGCGGCCTCGAAGTCGGCGCGCTCGTAGAGGATGCGACCCTCGTCGAGGTGCCGGCGGCCCTCGCTCAGGAAGAGGTCCTCGAGGATGAGCTGCTCGCGGCCGGCGATGCGGGCCCGCACCTCTCCCGGGGGCACGGCTTCGAGCCGGCCGGTGTCGTCGATGGCCGCGACCAGCGCGTCGGCGGCGGCCACCGCCTCGTCGTCGGACAGGCCGCGCACGTGCAGGCCGACGACGGCCACCTCGGTGGTGCGGCCCGCCAGGGCCTCGCTGGCGAGCAGGATCATGAGGGCGGGGATCACGGGCGGCGCCTCCGGCGCGTCACGATATCACCGCCATCGCGGGCCAGCCCCCCGCCTCAGCGCCGGGGCGGGCGGTCGGGAAGCTCGGCGGGTTCCACGGGCTGGCCGGTGGTCTGCTCCATCAGCTCGCGGGCGTACTTGACGTTGTAGGCGCTGACCTCCTCGGTGTTGGGCAGCCCGCGGATCTGCGCCAGCGAGGTGTAGGGCTTGCCCGGCGGGTCGTCGTTGAGGCGCACCCAGGGCACCTTGCCCTTCTCGGCGGCCTCCACCAGCTCCAGGGCGTGCGAGAGGTCGGGCTGGGCGTGGTCCTTCGCCCGCTGCACCCGCTGGTAGGGGATCGGCACCTTGCCGATGAAGCGCACGGCCTCGCGCTGGTTCCAGAACTTGTCGTCGTCGCAGTCGCCCCAGGGGATGTTGTGGGCCGGGCCGTAGTCGAGGTCGCGGCCGCAGCCCGCCGAGTAGGTGCGGTCGGCGGGCCCCTCCCAGTCGATGTAGAACTTGAGCCCCCGCGCCCCGTAGGTCGCGAGCATCCCGGTGGCGGCGGTGACGCCGTAGGACATGCTCAGCAGCCCCACCCGCGCCGGGTCCACGCCGGCGAGCTTGCCCGAGGTGGCGAGGTCGACCACCGCCTTGAGGGCCGCCTGGTGGACCCGGCCGCCGAGGTCCTCGGTGCCGCCGCTCTGGCCGCGGCCGTCCGGGTCGTAGATCACCAGCGCGAAGCCGGCCTTGAGGAAGCGCAGGCGGTCGGGGGGGCGGAGGGTTTCCTGGCCGGACTGGATGCCGCCGGGGACGACGACGAGGGCGGGAAAGGGGCCCGCGCCGGGGGGCGTCTCGACGTAGACCGCCAGGGTGGCCTTGCTGAGCGGGTTCTCGACGGTGGTGGTCGGGTTGGCGGCGCGCCCGCCGCGGGCCTTGCCGCCCTTGCGCGCCCGGCGCTCGGCCCGGGCGGGCGGCTCGGCGGCCCGGGCGACCCCCACCGCCGCGGGAGCGCCCTCGTCGAGCTCGGGGGTGGAACAGGCCAGGGCCATCAGCAACCAGAACACCACGGCAGCCTCCTCCGGGGCGCGCCGATCCACCCCGGACTCATCAGAAGATCACCTTTTCCGAGGCGCCCGACCCCACCTTCACGGTTCGGGACTCGTCGACCCCGGTGGCCTCGTTGACCACGCGCACCGTGTGGGTGCCGGCGGGGACCTCGTGGTCGACGAGGGGGGTGTCGTCCACGTAGGTTCCGTCCACGTAGACCTTGGCCCAGCCGCCGCGCACGTTGACGGTGAGCCGGCCGGGCTTCGCCGCGGCGGGGGCGGGCTCGAGGGTGGCGGTCCAGTGGTCGGAGGCTCCGTCGGCGGGGAAGGTGATCGTGAAGGTGCTGGGGCGGTAGCCGTCCTTGCTCACCCGCACCCGGTAGCGCCGGCCCGCCTCGCCGCCGGTCCAGGTGGCCGGGGTGGTGCCGATGCGCTGGCCGTCCACCGTGACCACCGCCCCGGCGGGGGAGCTGTCGAAGCGGGCGACGCCGGGGCGGTGGTCACGGTGGACGG
>WGAH01000945.1 GCA_015489145.1 Deltaproteobacteria bacterium | reverse complement strand
CGACAGCGCCCTGTGCACGAGCTGCAACGACTGCATCAACCTCAACCAGAAGCTGTTCGTCTACAACGACAACAAGCAGGCGATGATCGGCGACCCGGACGCCGGCACCTTCCGCGAGCTGGTCGAGGCCGCCGAGAAGTGCCCGTCGCGCTGCATCCACCCGGGCAAGCCGCGCAACCCGGACGAGCCCGGGCTCGACGAGCTGATCGAGCGCGCCGCCCGGTTCCAGTAGGCGGGGGAGGGGGCCGGCATGGACGTCATCCTGCTCGCCGTCGCGATCATGACGGGCCTGGGCCTGTTCTTCGCCATCGTGCTCACCGTGTCCTACCGCTACCTCAAGGTGGAGGAGGACCCGCGGGTCGACGCGGTGGAGGCGAAGCTCCCGGCCACGAACTGCGGGGCGTGCGGGCAGGCCGGCTGCCGGGCCTTCGCCGAGAAGCTGGTGGCCGGCGAGCTCTCGCCGAGCCAGTGCACGGTGTCGAGCCCGGATGCCATCGACGAGATCGCCGAGCTGCTCGGCGTGTCCGCCGGCGAGGCCGACAAGCGCGTCGCCCGGGTGCACTGCGCCGGGGGGCTCGCCGAGGCGCGCACCATCGCCGCCTACGACGGCTTCGACACCTGCGGCGCGGCCGCGGTGGTCTCGGCCGGGGGCAAGGCCTGCTCCTGGGGCTGCCTGGGCCTGGGCGACTGCGCGGCGGCCTGCACCTTCGACGCCCTGCACATGAACGTCAACGGCCTGCCGGTGGTCGATGTCGACAAGTGCACCGCCTGCGGCGACTGCGTGGTCGCCTGCCCGCGCAACCTCATCGACATCGAGCCGCTGTCGGCGGACGTGCTGGTGCAGTGCTCGGCGCCGCTGGCCGGCGACGACGCCCGCGAGGTCTGCGCCGTGGCCTGCGACGCCTGCGGGCGCTGCGCCCAGGACGCCCCCGAGGGGCTGATCCGCATGGAGAACAACCTGCCGGTGGTGGATTTCGAGGCCGGCCCGATGGGACCGCGCCCGACCCTGCGCTGCCCCACCGGCGCCATCGTCTGGCTCAGGGACGGGCGGCAATTCCCGGTGATCGACGTCCCCGCCCTGCGGAGGAACCATGGCTGACTTCCTGCAGCGCGCGCTCGCCTGGGCGCGCCGTCTGGTCGCGGGTCGCCCCGACGCCGAGCCGCCCGAGCTGGACGCGCCCCGGGTCGTCGACGGCGCGACGGCGGCGGCGGCCGTCGAGGCCCTGCTCGGCGTGCGTCTCCCCGAGCGTCCGGGAACGGCCGCCGACGAGGTGGCCCGGGCCGTGGGCGGCGCCGCCGCCGGCCGGCGGGTCGCCGCCTGGATCGACGGCGAGGCCCTGCCCCTGGTCATCGAGGAGCTGCGCCAGGCCGCCGAGCTCCGGCTGCCGCTCGTGGTGCACGCGCACCTCGGGGCGGGCCACGACGCCCTGCACGTCGCGGCCGACTCCGGCTGCGCGGTGTTGTTCGCCGCCAGCGTCGCCGAGGCCGCCGACCTCACCCTCGCGGCGCGAAGGCTGGCCGAGGACGCGCTGATCCCCGTGATCGTCGCCATGGACACCGCCGAGGTGGCCCGGGCGCCCCAGGACGTGGCCCTGCCGACGGCCGGGCTGGTGGACCGGGTGGCCGGGCGGGCCGACGACCGCATCGACACGCCCACCGAGGCCCAGCGCCTGGTCTTCGGGGCGAGCCGGCGTCGCGTGCCGCTCCTCCACGACATCGACGCGCCCGCCCTGCTGGGGGCGCGGGTCGAGGGCCTGGCCGGCGCCGCCGCCCTCGCCGCGCGGTTGTCCTACCAGGATGCCGATACCGTCGCGCTCCTCGACGGGGCCCTCGCCGCGGTGGCCCGGGCGACCGGTCGCGAGCTGGCCGCGGTCGGCGCGCGGGGCGCCGCCTCGGCCGAGGCGGCGGTCGTGGCGCAGGGGGCGCTGGTCGAGCAGCTTCGCGCCGCCGCCGGCGACCGGGTGGCGGTGGTGGGGCTGACGGCCCTTCGCCCCTTCCCGGCCGAGGCCCTCCGGGCCGCGGTGGGATCGCGGTCCCGGCTGGCTGTGGTCGAGCGGTCCGGGCCGGTGGCTGGAGACGGGCCGCTGGCCCGCGAGGTCGCGGCTGCCCTGGGGCGGTCGCCGGCGCGGGTCTTCGCCGGTCTCGCCGGCTCGCCGGTGCGGCGGGCCGACCTGCTGGGCCTGGTCGACGAGGTCGCCTCGGGCCCGCGGGACCGGCTCGTCCTCGGCGTGGACCTCGCCCCGGCCGTCCCGGCGCTGCCCAAGCTCCAGGCGCGCCTCGACGCCCTGCGCCGCGCCTTCCCCGACGCCGGCCGCCTCGGGCTTCGCGTGGACGGGGCCGCGGCGGCTCCCGAGGGAGCGCTGGTGGTGGCGCTCGTGCGCGACGCCGGTCAGGCCGACTGGCTGCCGGCCTTCGCCGGGGTGCTCCAGGCGGCGACGGGTGGCGCCGTGCGGTGCCGGGCGGCGGCTGGCGGCTCCGAGGCCGGCGGCGAGCGGGTGGACCTCCTCGTGGCGGGTCCGGCGGGCATGGCCGACCCGGGGGCCGAGCTGGCCGCCGACGTGGTCGTGCTGGCCCGTCGCGAGGGGCGACGGGGGGGCGGCGTCGCCGTCGCCGACGGCGCCGCGGTGCTGGCCGCCATGCGGGCCTCGGCCGAGAGCGCCGGGGGCGAGGAGTTCTTCGACGACGAGCTCGCGGCCTCCATCGACGCCGGCCTCCTCGCGGCGCTGTCCCGGGCCGGGGGGCGCCTGTTCGGGGCGCTGGCCGACGATCTCGACCCGCTTCTCGGCGCCTTCCTCGGCGTCCTGCGCGAGCGGGGGATCGCCTGGAAGGACCGGGCCGTGATCGCCGCCCGGCGGCAGGCGCTCGGGGGCGGGGCCGACGCTCGGCTCCGGGCGATGCTCGAGGCGGTCGGCGCGGCCCGCGAGGTCGCGGCCGGGCCGGCGGCGGGTGACGACGAGGACGCGCTGCCCCTGGTCGTGCGCGAGGCCGCCGGCGCCGGCGAGGGCCTGTCCGCCATCGCGCCCTTCTGGGACCGGGTCGGCGCCGCCGGGCGCACCGGGGGGGCGCCCGTGCCGGATCCGGCCGGCACCTTCCGGGTGGTTCCACCGTTGACGGCGACCTTCCACGGCCTCGCCGGCGAGCGCTCGGACCTGCCCGCGATCGACGTGGCGGCCTGCACCGGCTGCGGGGCCTGCTGGTCGGCCTGCCCGGAGGCGGCCATCGGCGCGGTGGCCCTGACGCCGAAGGCCTGGATCGAGGGCGGCATCGCGGCCGCCAACCGGGCGGGCAGCTCGGCGGAGGCCCTGCGGCCCGTCGCCGGACAGCTCGCCACCCTCGCCGGCCGCGCGCTGCAGAAGGGCGAGGTCGCCCCCGGGCGGGCCGGCGACGTCTTCCGCCACGCCTTCGGCGTGCTCGTCGACAAGGCGGGCATCGAGGGCGAGCGCCGGTCCGGGATGGAGGCCGCCCTGGCCGCCGTCGACGAGGCGGTGGGCGACCTGCCCGTCGCGGTCACCGACCCCTTCTTCCGCCGCCCCGAAGCCGCCGGCAAGGGCCGCGGCGAGCTGCTCGGCCTCGCCGTCGACCCGGAGGCCTGCAAGGCCTGCGGCGCCTGCGCGGCGGTGTGCGAGCCGGGGGCGATCCAGGTCGTCCCGCAGGAGGGCGAGGTGCTCGCCCGAGCCCGCCGGGCCTGGCGGGCCTGGGAGCGGACCCCGGACACCCCCGGGACGACGGTGGCGCGGGCCTGGGACGATCCCGAGGTCGGTCCCGTGGCCGCCACCCTGCTGTCGCGGCACGCGCTGTTCACCGTCGCCTCGGGGGACGGGGCCCAGCCCGGTTCCGGCGAGAAGGTGGCGCTGCGCGCCGTCCTGGGCGTGATGGAGTCGCGGCTGCAGAAGGCGGTCGCCGACCACCTCTCCGACATCGACGAGCTGGCCGACCGCCTGGTGGCCGAGTGCCGCCGGGTGATCGGCGAGACCCTGCCCGTGGACGACCTCGAGGCCGTCGAGGCCGGTGGCGCCGGGCACGCGGGCCCCGACCTCACCCTGGAGGCCGTCGTCCGGCGCATCGACGAGGCGCACGGCGAGCACGCGCGGCTGCTGCCGGCCGACGCCGGGCGCCTGCGCCGCATGGCGGCCCTGGCGCGGGAGCTGCGGGACCGGGCCGCCGCGATGCGCGAAGGATTCGGCCGGGCCCGCATGGGGCTCGTCCTCTCGCCGGACATCGCCCGGCGGTGGGCCGGGCGCTTCCCCCACGCCCCCTTCCTCGCCCCGGCGGTGGTGGCCGCCACCGACCGGGTGGCCGGCTTCGCCCGCGGCCTCGCCGAGGGGCAGGTCGCGCAGGCCGGCGAGGTCCTCGCCCGGGTGCGGCGGGCCCGCCTCGAGCTGGAACGCCCCGACGAGGCCCGCCGGGCCGGTCCGGTGGAGCCGGCGCCCTGGTCCGCCCTCGACGAGGGCGAGCGCCAGGTCGTGCCGCCGGTGGTGATCGTGGGCGACGACGGGTTGCTGCGCGACTCGGGCATCGCCGCCCTCGTCGACGCGGGCCTGCCGGTCAAGGTGATCGTGCTGTCGCCGCTGGACCTCACCCGCTCCGGCGACGAGCTGGAGCTGCTCGCCCTCGGCCGCCGGGGGGCCCGGGTGGCGCAGTCCTCCATCGCGCTGCCGCGCCACCTCGCCGAGTCGGTGGTCGCCGCGGTGGCCTGGCCCGGTCCGGCGGTGCTGCGCCTGCACGCGCCGCTCCCCGACACCCACGGCTTCTCCCGCGACCGGACCCCGCGCCGGGCGCTGCGGGCCGTCGAGACGCGCGCCTGGCCGGTGTTCCGCTTCGACCCGCGGGCCGACGGCGTGTTCGGCTCCCGCCTGTCGCTCGACGGCAACCCCGAGGTCGAGGCCGGCCTGGTCGCCGAGGCGGGCACGCCCCTGGACTGGATGCTCGGCGAGGACCGCTACTTGCGGCGCCTCGCGCCCCTCGACCCCGACGTGTCCTCGCTTCCGGCCTCGCGCCTGTTCGACGAGGACCCGGCCGGCCGGCCGGTGCGCGTCGACCTGCCGGAAGGCGCCCGGGCGATCCCCGCCGACCTCGCCGCCGGCCTGCGCGACCGCGCCGCGACCTGGCGCACCCTGCAGGAGCTCGCGGGGGTGGTCACCCCGTTCACCGAGCGGGTGAGGGAGCGCCTCGCCGCCGAGATGGCGGCGGCCCACCAGGCCGAGCTCGACGCCCTGCGCGCGGAGTACGAGGAGCGCATCGCGGCCTTGCAGGCGAGCTTCGAGGAGCAGGCGGTGCAGCGGGTGCGCGACGGCCTGGTGCGGCTCCTCTCCCGCGCGGCGCCGGCCGGGGAGGGCTGAGCCATGCAGCGCCTTCCGGGCAGCGGCACCTTCTCGCACGGGGTCCACCCCGACGAGCACAAGGAGGCCACCGAGGGCCTGCCCATCGAGCGCATGCCCTTCGTGAGCCGCTTCGTGCTGCCCCTGAGCCAGCACATCGGCGCGCCCTGCCGCCCGGTGGTCCGGCCGAACCAGCGCGTGCGGCGCGGGCAGCTCGTCGCCGAGCCGGGGGGGTTCGTCTCGACGGCCCTGCACAGCCCGGTGACCGGGCGGGTGGTCGGCATCGGGCCCCGGCGGCACCCCAACGGCCAGCTCGTGCAGGCCATCGAGATCGAGGCCGATCCCCTCGACCCGCAGGACATGCCCGACCAGTCCTTCGGCGACCCGCTCACCATGCCGGTCCCGGAGCTGATCGACCTCGTGCAGCGCGGCGGCATGGTCGGCCTCGGCGGCGCGGCCTTCCCCTCGCACGTCAAGTACAAGCTCCCCGAGGGGCGCAGCGCCCGCTGGCTGGTGCTCAACGGCTGCGAGTGCGAGCCCTTCCTCACCTGCGACCACCGGGTGATGGTCGAGCACCCCGACCGCGTGCTGCGGGGCATCCAGATCGTCGGCCGCCTGCTGGGCGTGGAGGAAGCGGTCATCGGCGTGGAGCTCAACAAGCCCGACGCCATCGAGGCCCTGCGCCACGCCATCGAGGACGCCGGCGATCTCGTCGTGCCCACCCGCGTCCAGGGCGTGAAGGTCAAGTACCCGCAGGGCGCCGAGAAGATGCTGATCAAGGCGCTGTTCGACGTGGAGGTCCCCGCGGGCAAGCTCCCGCTGGACGTGGGCATGGTCGTCAACAACGTCGGCACCATGGCCGCGGTGGCCGACTGGTTCGACCACGGCCGGCCCCTCGTCGAGCGGGTGATCACCGTCTCCGGCCCCGGCGTCCGGCGCCCGGCGAACCTGCTCGTGCCCATCGGGACCCCGATTCGCGCGGTCCTCGAGTACTGCGACGCCCTGGGCCCCGACGTCCAGGAAATCGTCATGGGCGGCCCGATGATGGGCCAGCCCGTCGCCAGCCTCGACGCCCCGGTGCTCAAGGGCACCAGCGGCCTGCTGGTGTTCACGGAGTCGCGCGACCAGGCGATGCGGGCCTGCATCAAGTGCGGTCGCTGCCTGGAAGCCTGCGCCTACAACCTCAACCCCTCGCGGCTGGGCCGCCTGGCGCGGGCGGGGCGCATCGAGGAGATGGAGCGCTACCACCTCATGGACTGCATGGAGTGCGGCGCCTGCACCTGGGCCTGCCCCTCGCGCATCCCCCTCGTGCAGCTCTTCCGCTCGGCCAAGGGCAACCTCCGCAAGATCAAGGCGGCGGCGAAATGACGCAGCGCGATCCCAGGCTGGTCCTCCAGACCTCGCCCTTTCTCCAGACGGGGGTGACGACGCCGCGCATCATGCGGGACGTCATCCTCGCCGCCCTCCCCACCCTGGCCGCCGCGACCTGGAACTTCGGGGTCGTGGCGCTCCTCGTGGTCGGTTCGGCCACGGCCGGGGCGGTGGGCATGGAGTGGCTCACCACCCGAAAGCGGCCCGACAACCCGCTCCTCGACGGCAGCGCCCTGCTGACGGGGCTGCTGTTGGGGCTCACCCTGCCGCCGGGCATCCCCCTGTGGATGGCCTTCCTCGGCGGTGTCGTCGGCATCGGGCTCGGCAAGGCGATCTGGGGCGGTCTCGGGCAGAACCTGTTCAACCCGGCGCTCATCGGCCGGGCCTTCCTCCAGGCCGCTTTTCCCATCACCCTGACCTCGTGGATGCCCAACCGCTTCCACGGCGAGCAGGTCGCGGGCTTCTGGCGGCTGGGCGAGCAGACCCTCGCCGCCCCCCTCATGCGTCGCGACGTGGAGGTCGTCACCGCCGCCACGCCCCTGGGCCTCCAGAAGTTCGAGGGGACGCTGACCGACCTCGGCCACACCGTGATCGGCACCACCGGCGGCTCGCTCGGCGAGACGAGCGCGATCCTCATCGTGCTCGGCGGGCTCTACCTCTTGTGGCGCCGGGCCTTCGACTGGCGCATCCCCGCCGCGATCCTCGGCACGGTGGTCGTCTTCGTGGCCGTCCTGCACTACGGTTTCGACGCCTCCCGCTTCCCGACCCCGTGGTTCTCGCTCACCACCGGCGGCCTGCTGTTCGGCACGGTGTTCATGGCCACCGACCCGGTGACCTCGCCCACCTCGCCGAAGGGCGCCGTGATCTTCGGCGTGGGGGTGGGGGTGCTCGTGGTGCTGATCCGCCACTTCGGCGGGCTGCCGGAAGGGGTGATGTACGCGATCCTCCTGATGAACACGGCGTCCCCGCTCATCGACCGCACCGTGCAGTCGCGGGTCTTCGGGCGGGGTAGGAAGGCGGCCTCATGAGCGTGGAACTCGAAGGCTCGAAGCAGGCGGAACCGTCCGCCTTCCGGCTGGTGGGAACCCTCGGGCTCGCCGGCCTGGTGAGCGGCTTCGCCATCGTGGGCATCTACGTGGCGACGCTGCCGAAGATCACCGCGAACAAGAAGGCGGCGCTCCAGCACGCCATCTTCGAGGTGGTCCCCGGCGCGGCCCACACCCAGGCCCTCCGCCTGTCGGACGAGGGCAGGATGGTGCCCGACCCCGAGGAGGAGGCGCCGGCGGTCTACGCGGCCTACGACGAGTCGGGAGCCTTCGCCGGCTACGCGATTCCCGCCAAGGGGCCGGGCTTCCAGGACACCATCGCCCTGATCTTCGGCTACCGGCCGGCCGAGCACGCCATCACCGGCCTGCGCGTCCTCGAGAGCCGCGAGACGCCGGGGCTGGGCGACAAGATCGTCAAGGACCAGGCCTTCGTCGAGCAATGGGGGAAGCTGCGCTTCGACCCGTCGGCGGCGCCGCCGGTGCTCGAGCTGGTGAAGGGCAAGGCGAGCAACCCCCACCAGGTGGAGGCGATCACCGGGGCGACCATCTCGTCGCGATCGGTCACCAAGATCGTCAACAAGGCGCTGGCCGAGCGCACGCCGCAGCTCCCGGAACCGGGGAGCGAGCCGCCCCTGGCCGGCGGGGGAGGGGAACAGCGATGAGCCTGGAGACGCAGGGCCGCGCCTGGCAGGAATACAGCAAGGGGCTGTGGCGCGAGAACCCGATTTTCGCGATGGTGCTCGGCATGTGCCCGACGCTCGCGGTCACCAACTCGGCGATCAACGCGCTGGCGATGGGCCTGGCCACCACCTTCGTGCTGGTGGGGTCGAGCACCCTCATCAGCCTGCTCCGCAACCACATCCCCAAGCAGGTCCGCATCTCCACCTTCATCGTGGTGATCGCGACCTTCGTGACGGTGGCCGACTACACCCTCGAAGCCATCGCCTACGACATCCACAAGGAACTCGGCGCCTTCATCGCCCTCATCGTCGTCAACTGCATCATCCTGGGACGCCAGGAGGCCTTCGCCTCCAAGAACACGGTGTTCTACTCGATCATGGACGCGCTGGGCATGGGGTCGGGCTTCACCTTCGCCCTGCTGCTGCTGGGTTCCAGCCGCGAGATCCTCGGCAGCGGCTCGCTGTTCGGCATCGACCTGTTCGGTCCCCACTACGAGCCCTGGGTCATCATGATCCTGCCGCCGGGCGGCTTCATCATGCTCGGCCTCATCCTGCTGGGCTTCAACGCGCTGGGTGAGTGGCGCCAGCGCCTGCGCGACGAGACGCGCACCGGGGAGGCGGCATGAGCGGCGAGCTGCTCTACATCTTCATCAGCGCCCTGCTGGTCAACAACTTCGTCCTGTCCTACTTCCTGGGCCTCTGCCCCTTCTTCGGGGTCAGCGGCAAGATCGACACGGCGGTGCGCCTCGGGGCCGCGACGACCTTCGTGATGGTGGTGGCCAGCCTCTGCGCCTCCTTCCTGCACGCCTTCGTGCTGCCCTACGCGCCCTACCTCCAGCTGATCAGCTACATCCTGGTCATCGCCAGCACCGTGCAGTTCGTCGAGATGTTCATCAAGAAGATCTCGCCGGCCCTGTTCCGGGCGCTGGGCATCTTCCTGCCCCTCATCACCACCAACTGCGCCATCCTCGGCCTGGTGCTGTTCCAGACCAGCCGGCAGTACAGCGCCCTCGAGGGCGTGGTCTACGCCGTCGGCGCCGGTGGGGGCTTCACCCTTGCGCTCGTGCTCATGGCGGGTATTCGTGAAGAAGCGGAGCTTTCCGACCTGCCCAAGGTCGTGCGAGGGACGGCCATGAGCCTGCTCATCGCCGGGATGATCAGCCTGGCCTTCATGGGCTTCGCCGGCCTGTTCAGCGGGGGTGAGTGATGATCGTGCACCTCGCGGCCATCGCGGGCGTCGTGATGGCGACGGTGATCTTCGGGCTCGTCATGCAGGGCGCCCACGAGAACCAGACGGCGAAGAAGGCCGAGCTGGGCATCTCCTGCGCGTCCTGCTCCTCCAAGGGCACCTGTTCCCGCAGCACCGCGCGGGGCTGAACCGCGGGTCCCCCGCCGCCCGCCGGGCTATGGAGCGCCCGAGGGAGGCGGGAATGAAGGGGAGGATCGCGATCCCGGAACGCGGCGAGGAGGCCGAGGCCCTCCTCGCCCGCATGGCGGCGATGCGCCAGGGCGACGCCGACTGGCGGAGCGGGCGCACCTGGAGCCTCGTCTACTACGTCGACGAGGCCCACCACGAGCTGGTGCGGCGGGCCCACGACCTGTTCCTCGCCGAGAACGCGCTCAACCCGATGGCCTTTCGCAGCCTCAAGCGCATGGAGCACGAGCTCGTCCGCATGACGGCGGACCTGCTGCACGGGCCGCCGACGGCGGTGGGCACGGTGACCTCGGGGGGGACCGAGTCGATCCTCCTGGCGATGAAGACCCTGCGGGACCTCGCCCGCAAGAAGCGGCCCTGGGTTCGGCGCCCCAACGTGGTGCTGCCCCGGTCGGCCCACGTCGCCTTCGACAAGGCGGCCCACTACTTCGGCCTGCGCCTCAAGCGCACGGCCCTCGCCCCCGACTTCCGCGCCGACGTGCGGGCCATGGCGCGGGCCGTCGACCGCAACACCGTGGCGCTGGTCGCCAGCGCCCCGCAGTACCCGCAGGGCGTGGTGGACCCGGTTCCCGAGATCGCGGCCCTGGCGCGGCGCCGGCGCATCCCGCTGCACGTCGACGCCTGCTTCGGCGGCTTCATCCTCCCGTGGCTGGAGCGCCTCGGCCACCCGGTCCCGCCCTGGGACTTCCGCGTGCCCGGCGTCACCTCGATCTCGGCGGACCTGCACAAGTACGGCTACGCCCCCAAGGGCGTCTCCACGGTGCTGTACCGCGACATGGCCGTGCTGAGGCACCAGTTCTTCGTGGCCACCGACTGGCCCGGAGGCATCTACGCCTCGCCCACCATGGCGGGTTCCCGGCCCGGCGGCCCCATCGCCGCGGCCTGGGCGGCGATGATGGGGCTGGGCCAGGAGGGGTACTTGCGCCTCGCCCGGCGGGCCCTCGACACCGCCGGCCGGCTGCGCGAGGGCATCGGCGCGATTCCCGAGCTCAGGCTGCTCGGGGCCCCCGACGCGACCATCGTCACCTACGCCGCCCGCGAGGACCTGCCCGCCGAGCGGCGGGTCGACATCTACGCGGTGGCCGACCGCCTCCAGGAGCGCGGCTGGAGCGTGGACCGCCAGCAGTTCCCGGCGAGCATCCACCTGACGGTGAACGCGAGCAACGGCCCGGTGGTCGACGACTACCTCGCCGACCTGCGGGAGGCCGTCGCCGCGGTGCGCGGGCGCGCCGACCTGGGGCGGTCGGGGGAGGCGGCGATGTACGGCATGATGGCCCGCCTGCCGGCCCGCGGGCTGGTGCGCCAGGGCGTCATCGAGGTGATGGAGCAGATGTACGGCCCCGAGGGCGGCGAACCGGACCTGGCCGGCGGCGGCGAGGAGCGGGGCTGGGTCGGTCGGTTCGGCGCGCGCCACGGGGCCCGCGTGCTCGCGGCGCTGGAGCGGCTGGAACGCCTGCGTCGCCGGTAGGACTTCAGGGCAGCGGTCGCCACCAGTCGGCCTCCCGGTCGCTCAGGCGATCCTCGGCGATGAGGCGGCGAATCGTCTCCAGGTCGACGTCGTGGACGGAGCCGGGGCGGGGCGGCAGCGCGAGGTTCCGGGCGACGGCGGCGACCGCGGCCAGGGCCACGGCCCCGAGGAGGACGGCGAGCCACCCCGGGTGGACCGGGCGGGTCGGCTGGCGGGGCGCGGGTCCCTCCCCGGTGCGGCCGAGGCACCGGTTGCACTGGAGGCAGTCGAGGTCGCCCGGCCCCTCGACGCCGTAGTCGCAGCGGGCGTAGCGGCGGGGGGGCAGCCAGCGGCGCAGGAGGGCCAGGCGGTTGCCGAGGGACAGCGCCGCCCCGAGGGGGCAGGCGTAGCGGCACCAGCCGCGGTGGAACAGGAGGGACAGCGCTACGGCCAGCGCCAGCAGGAGCGCCGGGGGGCCGCCGTCCAGCCAGCCCCGGGCGGAAAACGCGCGGGACAGCGGGTCGAAGGAGAGGAAGGCGCGCTGGCCGCTGAGGCCGAAGCCGGTGAGCGCCGCGGCGAGGAGTCCGTACTTGAAGGCGCGGCCCAGGCGGTCGGCGCGCCGGGGGAGCTGGCGGCGGAGGCCGACGCGCCCGAGGAGCTCCAGCGCGGCGCCCGCCGGGCAGAGCCCGCCGCACCACAGGGCGCCGAAGGCGAGGGTGAGGACGGCGAGCCCGCCGGCGAGGAGCCATCCGGTCGGGCTGGCCGGGAGGTGGCCGCGGAGGAGCCCGGCGAAGGTGTCGAGGGAGGCCTGGGCGTTGAGCCAGAGCCCGCCGCCGGCGGCGACGGCGAGGAGCAGGAGGGTGCGGAGGCGCCGGGCGGCGGGCACCAGCAGGACTCCCGCCCCCAGCGGCAGGACGGCGGCGAGCCAGAGGGCGGTGGCGTCGGGTCCGCGCCTTTCGCCGGCCGCCGGGCGGGACACCTCGATTCCGAGGGCCGCGCGCGCCAGGGCGACCCCGGTGGCGTCGGCGGTGGCGAGGGCCGCCCGGGCCGAGATGGTCGCGCCGGTCACCGCCTCCACGTCGCCGCCGTCCTGCACCAGCGCCAGGGGCTCGGTGACGCTGCGCCCCACCAGCTCGGAGAGGCGGCGGGCCACCGGCGCGAAATAGGCCGGCGTCTCCCGGGACTCGAGGACGCGCAGCTCCCGGTAGCGCCCGTCCCGGTCCACGGCGACGAGGAGGTCGATGGGGCCGGCGTAGCCCTGGATCTCGCGGGTGACGGCCATGCTCGCGGCGAGGGCGACGGTGGGCGCCTCGTCCGGCTCGGCGCGGCCGACGTAGTGGAGGAAGGGGCCCGCGACTTCCTCGAAACGGGGCGCCTCCCGGCCGCCGAGGTTGACCGAGAGCGCGCTCAGCTCGGCGTCGTCGAAGCGCACCTTGGGGGAGTCCAGGCGGCGGGCGGTCAGGGCGCCGAGGAGGACGGCCGACAGGGTGACGGCGAACAGGGCGCTCCCCGCCGCCGGCCACGGGAAGCCCGGCCGGCGGGCGAGGCGGGCCGACCAGCGGCGAAAAGCCGCGCCGGCGTCCAGGGTGCGGGCCGCGAGGGGCAGGACGGCGGCCAGCGCCAGGGCGAGGGCGAGGATGCGGCCGGCGGCGCGCGTGCCGGCGATGGGGGCCAGCAGCGTGCCCACGGCGAGGGCGGCCAGGGCCCCGCCGGCGTGGTCGGCGGAGAACAGGCCGCCGGCGGGCTCGGCCTCGTCCCGCGCCAGGCTCGCGGCGGCCGGGTAGAGGGCGCCGGTGGCCGCGCCGGCGGCGAGGGCGAGCCCGAGGAGCGGCAGGCGGGCCGGGGGACCCGAGGGGAGGGCCGCGATCGCCTCGGGCAGCGCGGCGGCGAGGGCGGCGGCCCCCAGGGCGGCCCCGGCGGCGGTGCCCTCGCCCGACAGGCGTCGGCCGGCGAAGGCGCCGAGGGCCGAGCCGGCGAGGAGGGTGGCCGACAGGAGCCCGACCTGCTCGAACAGGGTGCCCACCCGGGCCTGCCAGGCGTAGAGCACGAGCACGCCGAGACCCATGCTTGCCGCGCCGGCGGCTCCGGCCAGCCAGCGGCTTCCCCACCGGCGCCGGAGCGCGGCCGGCCGGTCGGGACCGGCGGCGAGGTGGCGGTGCAGGCGGACGGCCGCGGCGACGAGCAGGGGGATCCAGGCCAGGGCGGCGCCGGCGGCCCGGGCCGCGCGCAGGGCGGGCACGAGGTCGCTGCCGGCGAAGCGCCCGTGGGCGAGCAGCGCCAGGGTGAAGGAGACCGGCTGGAGGTCGGTGTCGATGAGCGATCCGCCGGTGGGATCGGGCTGCCGGTACAGCGCGTCGACGAAGCGCAGGCGGGTGCGGTCGACGAGGGTGTCGAAGGCCGCGGGGGGCACCGGGCTCGACGAGGGACGGGCGGCGTGCCGCCGGGCGAGCTCGTCGGGGTCGGCGCTGGGACGGGCGGCGTCGCGACCGGCGAAGAAGCGGGCCGGGTCGCCGGGGATGACGACGACC
The DNA here is from genome assembly GCA_015489145.1 of Deltaproteobacteria bacterium. Taxonomy (GTDB): domain Bacteria; phylum Myxococcota_A; class UBA796; order UBA796; family UBA2385; genus S143-5. Next base: position 648 of record WGAH01000945.1, on the reverse strand, counting down.
CGGGAGAAGGCCGACTCCAGGGTGGCGAGGGTGGAGGCGCCGAGGGCGGCCAGCTCCGGGCCGATGGCGTTGGCCCCGGAGGCGACGCGGGTCCCGAAGACCCCCGCCGGGGTGAGGGCGGAGCGAACCGCCGCGTAGAATTCCCGGGTGAACAGGCGGTTGGCGGCCGCTCCGCGCGGTTCCCCGGTCGTGACGAGCACGAGGTCCCAGGTGGCGGGGGCGGCCCGGGCGACGATTTCGCGCGGGTCCCCGGTGAGCGTGCGAATGCGCGGATCCGCAAGGCCGCCGCGCACGGCCTCGGGGAGGCGGGGGCGCAGCAGGGCGAGGGTGCGCCTGCCCCCGATGGCGAGGTCGACGCGCTCGACGTCGGGCCAGGCGAGGAGCGCGCGGGCCGCCTCGATCCCGGCGGGGCCGATGATCAGGATGCGCCGCGCCCCCGGGGCCTCGGCCATCGCCAGGGCGGCCTCCCGGGCGGCGGGCTCCTCGTCGGGGAAGGCCGCGAGCACCTCGCCGTCCCGCAGCAGGATCGTGTCCTCGGCGCCCCGCCGGGCCACCACCACCCGGCCCTCCGGGGTGTCGGCGGCGGCGGCGAGGACGGCGTCGGGGAGGAGGGCGTGGAGCCGGGCGGCGGCGAGCCCCCGGCTGAGG
>WGAH01000944.1 GCA_015489145.1 Deltaproteobacteria bacterium | reverse complement strand
CGCCCGGTCTTGCGGCCGGGGCTGCGGGCGTTAGCGCGCCTCCGGTTCCCCACCACCAGGGAGGCGTGCGCGATGACCGTTCCGGCCTGGGTGTCGATCCTGTTCCTCACGGCGTGCATCGGCGGCCGAGACGCCGGCTCCAAGACGGGCAGGCGTTCGTCCGACACCGCGGCGGACACCGGCGACGGCGGTTCGGCCGGCGACGGTGGCTCGGCCGGCGACGGCGGTTCGGCCGGCGACGGCGGTTCGGCCGGCGACGGCGGCTCGGGGGGCGACGGCGGCTCGACCGAGCCCGACCCCCTTCCCGTCGTCTACAACATCACCCACGACCGTTCCGGCACGGCCTGGTACGACCACGACCCCTACGGCGACCTCTGTTCCGCCGACGGCGCCGAGTGGGTGGGCACCGGCTGGAACTACACGATGTGCTACGACACGGCGTCGTTCGGGGCGGCCTACGTCCTGACCCCGCTCGAGGGCGGCGTGGAGCAGGCCGACGCCGAGTGCCCGAGCGGCTGGACCTGGCGCGGGGACCTGCAGAGCGCCCACGTCTGCGTCAGCGACCAGCCCTGGGTGACGGCGGGGATCTGGCGCAACACCGAGGGCCTGTGGGAATCCGACCTCGATTCCGTCGAGGACATGTGCGCCTCGGGCTGGGAGGCGCTCGGGACCTTCTGGTACGGCGGGGTGTGGTGCGGCTGGCAGGGGCGGGCCTCCATCGTCACCCTGTTCACCTCCGCCGACGGCCTCACCTACCACGACGTGTCGGACCCGGCCGACCTCTGCCCCTCCGGCTGGGACTTCGCCGGCTGGGGCTCCGGCAGCACCGTCGTCTGCAAGGGACCGCCGGGGGCCGTCGCGAGCATCAACGAGGACACCGCCGGCCGCACCCCGGAGGACGTGGGCTGGGACCTGGCGCGGCTGTGCCCGGACGGCTGGACCTACATCGGGGCCTACAGCGACGACGCCTACTGCTTCAGCGACGATCCGATGAGCGTGGCCTACGTCGACGCCGACACCGCCGGTCGCGAGCGGTGGGACGTGTCGAGTCTCGGCGACCTGTGCCCCTCCGGCTGGGAGTGGCTCGGCGGCCTGAGCGACGCGGCCGTCTGCGGGCATCCCTGAGTCCCCGCCTCGACGGGCCGGGTTACCCCTTCCCGCCGGGTGGGGGCCGCCGGACGTGCCGGCGCGGCCCGCGCGCCGGCCCCGGAGGTGCGCGATGCGCTTCGACATTCACCTTCCCGCTTCCCTGGCCGAAGCGGAGGGCATCGATCAGGGGGCCATCGAGGACTGGGTGGAGCGCTGCCTGGATCGGTTCGAGGCGTCGCCGGAAGGGAAGGCGAGCGTGGAGGCGGGGCTCGGCAACCCCTACCTCGCCACCCTGCTGGAGCTGGCCATCGAGGACATCGGTGTCGGCCCGGCGGAGATGGGGCCCGGCGACCTCAATTACGTCCTGCAGGAGGTGTTTCCGAGGCGCGCGCTCGCGGAGCCGGACGGGGTCCCCCTCCTCGTCGGCAGCCTCAAGGCCTTCGCGGCCTGGCTGGACCGCGAGTTCGGGCTGGCGAAGTCGGAGGAGTGGGCCCCCGCGCTCACCGACGAGGCCGCCGCGACCCTGCGCGAGAAGCTCGCCGAGCAGGCCGACTTCAGCATCGCGAGGACCGTGGCCCAGCTCGGTGAGGCCAGCGGGCTGTCGATCGTGGACGAACCGTGGTTCCGCGATTTCGCCGCGGCCGAGGAGGCGAAGCGGCAGGCCGCCGGGCGGCGGCGCCCGCGCGTCGACGCGAAGAAGAAGAAGGCGCAGCGCAAGGCGAAGAAGAAGGCCCGGCGCAAGAACCGCAAGAAGCGCTGAGGGCCGAGCCCGTCGGTCCCGGCGAAGAGCGCCCCCGCCAGGACTCGAACCTGGGACCCACGGCTTAGAAGGCCGTTGCTCTATCCAACTGAGCTACGGGGGCCTGCGGGGCGCCTATCACGGTGGGGCCGGGTTCAGGAGGCCTGCCGGAAGGCGTCGATGGCGTGGCGGCGCTCGTGGGCCGAGGGCTGGGGGGCGTC
>WGAH01000943.1 GCA_015489145.1 Deltaproteobacteria bacterium | reverse complement strand
GAAGGTGGACGCGCTTGCCTGACAGCTCGGCTTTTTGAGCATGTATTTCGGCCACCGTTTTGGTGGCGTGGTTATCACCGGCCAGCGCCTCCACCCGCTCCATGTCGATCCTCCCGCCCGCCGCCGCGGCAGGTAACCGCGCTTCCGTGGGTTAGGTAGGGCCGCTCGCCTGCCGGCGAGCGGAGGAGCGACCGTGTCCCGTCCCGCCCAGCCGCGCGATCTCCCCGACGACCTCGACGACGTCCTCGACGACGAGGGCCTCGACGAAACCCTCGACGACGACCGCGGCCTCGCCCGCCGCTTCTACGACTGGCTGTGGGACATCGTGCGATCCTGGGGCCCGGCGCTCCTCGTCGTGCTGGTCATCCGCTCGGTGGTCGCCGAACCCTTCCGCATCCCCTCGGGCTCGATGGTGCCCACCCTGGCGATCGGCGACCACATCCTCGTCACCAAGTCGAGCTACGGCCTGCACATCCCCCTCACCCGCATCCCGATCACGAAGCTCGAGACGCCGAAGCGCGGCGACGTCATCGTCTTCGTCTTTCCCGGCTCCGACACCTCCTGGCCCCAGCACTGGCTCGACCTGCCGATTCCCGGCATCGCCACCCTCGACTACGTCAAGCGCGTCGTCGGCCTGCCGGGAGACACGGTGGAGGTGCGCGACAACCGCGTCTACATCAACGGGAAGCTCCAGCCCCAGAGCTACGACGAGCCCTACACCTTCGTCGACGACCACTGCCGGCCCTACCGCACCCTGCGCTACACCGAGATCCTCGACGGCCACGCCCACGCGGTGCTCCGCGCCGCCGACCGCCGCCTCGAGATGCGCGACTGGGGCCCCGAGGTGGTGCCCGAGGGCCACGTCTTCGCCATGGGCGACAACCGCGACCACTCCGCCGACAGCCGGGTGTGGGGCTTCGTGCCCCTCCGCAACATCAAGGGCCGCGCGCGCATGATCTGGCTGAGCTACGACCAGTGCCAGCCCGGACTGCCCATCGTCGGCACCTTCCGCACCGGGCGCATGGGCAGCGCCATCGAGTAGCCGACGGGGTAGCCTGGGAGGGCTCGCCCCGAGGAGTCCGTGCGCCGCCCCTCCCCGCTGACCGTCGTCGAGGCCCTGGCCCTGCTCGCCTTCCTGGTCCTCGCCGGGCTGGTCCTCGCGCGCCCGCCCGAGGGCGGCGAGCTGGCCCCCCTCGACCCGGCGGCCCTCGCCGCCGGCCCGGCCCGGGAACGGTGGTACGGCATCTTCTTCCAGGACCAGCACGTCGGCTACGCCGTCACCCGCAGCGCCGGCGCCGAGGGCGGCGGCCGCGTCTTCCAGAACCGCTCCGCCTTCCGCCTCGCCGCCTTCGGGCGCATCCAGGACGTGGTCACCGCCGGCACCGCGCTCACCGACGCCGACGGCCGCCTCTCCCGCTTCGACTTCTTCATGAGCGCCGAGGGGGTGAAGCTGTCGGCCCGCGGCGAGGTGCGGGACGGCGAGGTCGTCCTGGAGGTCGACCAGGCCGGGCGCACCAGCCGCCTCGCGTTCCCCGTGGACCGCCCCCCCGCCGTCGGCCTCACCCTGGAGCAGGCCCTGGCCGGCGAGCCGCTGGCGGTGGGCCACCGCTTCGCGGTGCCCTACTTCGACCCGGTGACGATGGCCGAGGGCGAGATGCAGGTCGAGGTCACCGGCGTCGAGGTGCTCGAGAACGGCGAGGAGGCGTGGTGGCTCCGGACCGACTTCTCCGGCGTGCAGGCGCGCATGCTCGTGACCAGCGCCGGCGAGACGATCCGGCAGGAGGGCGCGCTCGGCCTGTCGATGGTCCGCATGACCGAACAGGACGCCCGCGCCGTGGACGCGGACGAGGAGCCCGTCGACATCATCGCGCTCAGCGCCGCTCCCGTGCAGGGACGCATCCCCGACCCGCGCGGGACGCGGCTCCTCGTGCTGCGCGTGCGCGGGGTGGACCCGGCCCGGGTGGTCGAGCAGCCGCCCCTGCAACGCCGCGAGGGCGACCGCGTCCGCATCGAGGTGCCCCTCGCCGCCGAGCTGCCACGCCTGCCCTTCCCCGCCGCGCCCGGCGAGGCCGACCCGGCCACCCTCCAGCCCACCCTCACCCTGCCGAGCACCCACCCGGACATCGTGGCGAAGGCGCGGGAGATCGCCGGCGACGCCCCCGACCGCGCCGAGGCCGCCCGGCGGCTGGTGGACTGGGTGTACCGGCACGTCGAGAAGGTGCCCACCTTCGGCGTGCCCGACGGGCTCGAGGTCCTCCGCACCCTGCGCGGCGACTGCAACGAGCACACCGCGCTCACCGTGTCGCTGGCCCGGGCGCTCGGAATTCCCGCGCGCATCGCCGCCGGCGTCGTCTACTCCGACCGCATGGGGCCGAAGGGGGCCTTCTACTACCACGCCTGGCCCGAGCTGCGCCTCGGCGGCGACTGGGAGTGGGTGCCGGTGGACCCGACCTTCGGGCAGTTCCCGGCGGACGCCACCCACGTCAAGCTCGTCGAGGGCGACCTCGACCGGCAGGTCGAGATCATGAGCGTCATGGGCCGCCTGGGCTTCGAGGTCGAGGAGGCGCGATAGCGATGCCCGTGTGCCCGACCGGCGGAGGCTGCCGATGATCCGACTCGAAGGCGTCGAGAAGCGCTACGGCCGCTTCCAGGCGGTCCACCCCCTCGACCTGCACGTGCCGCCCGGCGAGGTCTTCGGCTTCCTCGGCCCCAACGGCGCCGGCAAGACCACGACGATCCGCATGCTCGCCGGGGTGCTCAAGCCCAGCGGCGGGCGCATCCTCATCGACGGGGTGGACCTCGCCCGCGACCCGGTGGAGGCGCGGCGGCGCACGGGGGTGATCCCCGACCGCCCCTACCTGTACGACAAGCTGAGCGCGCGCGAGTTCCTCGCCTTCGTCGCCGGCATCTACCGCGTGGACCCCGGGGTGGCCGAGGCCCGGGCCCGGGCGCTCCTCGCCGAGGTCGACCTGGCCGACCGCGCCGACGAGCTGGTGGAGGCCTACTCCCACGGCATGAAGCAGCGGCTGGTGCTGGCGGCGGCCCTGCTCCACGAGCCGCGGCTGCTCATCGTCGACGAGCCCATGGTGGGCCTCGACCCCGGCGGGGCCCGCAAGATCAAGCGGAAGTTCCGCGAGCTGGCCGCCGCCGGGCGCACGGTCTTCCTCTCGACCCACTCCCTCGACGTCGCCGAGGAGGTCTGCGACCGGGTGGGCATCCTCTACCGCGGGCGCCTGGTGGCGCTGGGCACCGCCGCCGAGCTGCGGGCCCGCCGCGACGCCGCCGACCTCGAGGAGGCCTTCCTGCGCATCACCGAGGAGCAGGCCGCCCGGGCGGCGGAGGCCTGAGGATGCGCGCGCTGGCGCTGGTCCTCGCCGGGTGCGGCGGGCCGGCCGATACCGGAGCCGCGGGCGGCTGCCCCGACGTGGACGGCTGGTACCTCACCGACCCGGGCACCGTGCGGCGCCACGGCGCGACCATCGACTTCGACCCGCCCGGCGCGCCGCTGGTGCGCCGGGTGGGCACCTGGGACCCGGCCACCGGGGCGCTGGCCTGGACCGACACCTACGCCGAGGGCTACCCCCTGGTGCGCGGCGAGACGACGGGCAGCCTGCTGTGCGACGAGAGCGGCGACTGCGCGGGCACCACGGAGACGACCACCACCGACGTGCTCGGCGAGACGCGCACCTTCGTCACCGACTGGGCCGAGGCGGGCTGCCGGCGGGACCGCGCGGTGACCCCGCCGGCGGACTCCGGCTACGCCCCCTACACCGCCCGGGTCGAGGTCGTGGACGCCGACACGGTGACGGCGAGCTGGGACACCACCTACGAGGGGCGTCCCTACCACCGCGAGGAAACCGCCACCCGCGACCTCGACGTCGCCTACAGCCTGGTCTACGACGGCGATCTCTACGAGCGCCACGGCGTCTACCACGGCGACGGCACCAGCGAGCACGCCTACGTGGTCGACACCGGCGCGCGGCGCACGCTCGGCGCCTGGCGCGGCTTCTTCGACGGCGGCCGCCGCCTGGACTTCGCGGCCTTCGACGCCGCGAGCGGCGCCCCGGTCGAGTGGGGCAGCGGGCGCTACACCTACGCCGGGGCGGTGAGGGGCCTGTGGATGTTCCGGGAAGCCGCCGACGATCCGTGGGTGCGCTGCGACTGGGCCAGCGACGGGGCCGGCACCTGCACGCTGAGCTGCGACGACGGTTCCGTCATCGACTGCGCGCCCTGAAGGCCCCGGTCAGGGCCCCGGCGAGAAGAACAGGGCCCCCGGGTCCTCGCCGGAGCCCGGGGCGCTCAGGATCACCTCGGCACGGCCGTCGCCGTCGGCGTCCGGGGCCAGGGCCACCGCGTAGCCCGCCTGGTCGGCCACCTTCTCGCCCACCCACACCGCGTCCGCCAGGCCGAGCACCCGGCTCGCGGTGAGCGGTCCCATCACCAGCCAGGCCCGGCCCTCTCGCCCGGTGCCGTCGCCGGTCGAGGGCCCGCCGACGAGCACGTCGGACCAGCCGTCCCCGTCCACGTCCACGCCGCCGGCCAGGGCCGCCCCGGCGCGGTCGCCCACCTCCTCGCCGAGGAGCAGGCGGTCCGCCGTCTGCGCGAACTCGCTGCCCGAGGTCGTCCCCGGGAAGGCGAACACCGCGCCCTCGGAGCCCGCCGTCACCGCGTAGCCCGGGTCGCCGATGAGCAGGTCCTCGAGCCCGTCGCCGTCGAGGTCCCCCGCCGCGACCAGGGTGTCGCCGAAGTCCGCGGCGTCCTCGTCTCCCGAGATCACGCGGATGTCGCCGTCCCCGGTGGTGCAGCCGCCCACGCAGGAGCCGGTGAGCGGGCCGAAGAAGACCGTGACCACGCCGGCGTCGCCGGTGCGGCGCGTCGCCGAGACCGCCAGGTCGTCGAGCCCGTCGCCGTCGAGGTCCAGGCCCGAGGCCACCGCCTCGCCC
>WGAH01000942.1 GCA_015489145.1 Deltaproteobacteria bacterium | reverse complement strand
CCCGGAATGAAAGAGCGCTGAAAGAGAACCGCCCCGCCGGCGGGCGCGACCCGACGCGCGCGCCTCCGCCTACAGCACCGACTCGGGCACGAAGACCTGGTCGCCGGCCACCAGGGGCGGGTCGGGCTCGCGGCCCTTGAGCACCCGCCGCACGTTGACGCGGCGCGGCTCGCCGTCGCGGAGCACGGTGACGCGCCGGAGGTTGGCCGTGGGGCGGGCGCCGCCGGCCTCGGCGATGGCCTGGCTGACGGTGAGGTCGTCGCGCCAGGGCACCGAGCCGGGCCGGTTGACCTCGCCGGAGACGAACACGACGTTCTCCACCACGAACACCACGTCGCCGCCGTGCAGGCGCAGGTCGCCGGCCCGCCGCTCCACCAGGTCGGCGTAGCTCATGGTGGTGACCCGGTCGCCGCGGCTGACGCGGATCTCGCTCACCCCCTCGCCCCGGATGCCGCCGGCCCGGGCCAGCACGTCGAGGACGGTGGCGGTGCCCGGCACGGTGTAGGTGCCCGGCTTCTGCACCGCGCCGAGGACCTGCACCGGCTGGCTGCCGAACTCGGCGACCCGCACCGTCACGACCGGCGAGACGATGAAGCCGTCGGCGAGGCGCGACCGGAGCAGCTCGGTCACCTCCCGCGTGGTGAGCCCGCCCACCTTCACCGCGCCGAGCAGCGGGAAGTCGATGTCGCCGGCATCGCTGACGGTGTAGTCCGCGCTGAGGTCGGGCTCGCCGTACACCTCGACGCGCAGCACGTCGCCGGGGCCCACGCCGTAGTCGTCGACTTGCGGCGGCAGGGGGGCCGGCGGCGCGGCCCGGGCCGGGACCGCGAGGAGCACGACGGCGAGGAGCGCGACCAGCCACCACCAGCGCATCAGGCCTCCTCCGCGCCGTAGTCGTAGCCGCCTCGGGGAACCGCGTCGGCGTCGGCGAGCACCGCGCCCACCACCCGCGCCCCGGCGGCGAGGAGCCGGTCGCGGGCCAGGGCCACCACGTCCCGGTCGACCCGGCCCCGCCGGACGACGAGGAGCACGCCGTCGACGGCCCGCGCCAGGGCCAGCGCGTCGCCGAGCAGCGCGCAGGGCGGGGCGTCCACCACCACCGCCGGCCAGTGCTCGCCGACGAGGCGCAGGGCCTCGGCCATGTCCGGCGAGGCGACCAGCGCCCCGGCCGCCTCGCCGGCCTCGCCCGCCGGCAGCAGGCTGAGGCCCTCCGGGGCGACGGCGTGGACCGCCTCGCCCAGCTCGACCTCGCGCCGGAGGGCCTCGGCCAGCCCCGGCCCCTCCACGCCGAAGATCGCCGCCTGGCTCGGGTCGCGGAGGTCGCCGTCGACGAGGGCCACGCGCTCGCCGGTGCGCGCCCAGGCCGCCGCCAGCCCCGCCGCCGTCGTGGACTTGCCCTCGCCGCGGACGGCGCTGGTGACGAGCACGCGGCGCACCCCCTCGGCGGCGAGCAGCGTGCGGACGCCCGAGACGACCTCCACCGCCGCCGATCGCCCGCCGGCGACGAGGCCCTTGCGGGGGTCGCCGTCCACGGCCGGGGGCGGCGGGATCGCGCCGAGCACCGGGAGGTCCAGGTAGAGGCGCAGGTCGTCGGCGCCGGAGATCGTGCGGTCGAGGCGCTCGCGCAGGAAGGCGGCGCCGATGCCGCCCACCAGGCCGATGCCCACCGCCACCGCCAGGTTGAAGGGCACGTTGGGGCGCGAGGGCCGGGTGGGCACGGTGGCGCGGTCGACCACGCGCACGTCGTTGAGGCGGCTGCTCGCCTGGAGGTCGACCTCGCTGCCGCGCTCGCCGAGCTGCTCGTAGACCTTGACCGCCTGTTGCCGCGCCATCTCGAGCTGCTCGTAGCGGGCCTGGAGGCGCTGCTTGTCGAGGAGCTGCCGCTTCACCTCGTCCACCTTGCGCTCGAGCTGCCGCTCCTCGCGGGCCAGGGTGTCGGCGCGGGCGGCCTCGGCCTCCACCGCCCGGCGCACCTCGGCCTGGAGCAGCTCCCGCACCCGCGCCACCCGGGCCTCGGCCCGCTGGTACTCCGGGTGCTGCTGGCCGTAGCGGGCCTTGACCTCGGCGGCCTCGGTGGCGACCGAGGCGTACTCGCGGGCGAGGGCGTCGATGGTGGGGTCGTCGAACATGCCGCCGAGCACGTCGAAGCGCCCCTCGTCGAGGAGGCGCCGGTGCTCGCGCAGGCGCGTCTGGAGCAGCACGCGCTGGGTGGTGGTGTCGCCGAGCGCCTCGTGGAGCGCCGAGAGGCGCGCCGAGATGCCGTCGATCTTCTGGTCGATGTCGACGACGTCGTTTTCCTCCTTGAAGTCGAGCACCGCCTTCGTCGCCTTCTCGACGGCGTCGGCGTACTCGGCGGCCCGGTCGCGAATCCAGCTCTCGGCCTCGCGGGCGGCGCCGGTGCGGCTGGCGAGGTTGCCGGCGAGGTAGACGTCGACGAACAGGTTGGCGAGGATGGCGGCGCGCTCCGGGTCGGTGTGCTCCACCGAGACGTTCACGAGCTGCGTGCCCTCGATGGGGGTGACCTCGAGCATGTGCTCGAGGGCGGCGACGCCGCCGTCGTCCGGGGTGAGGTCGTCGTAGCCGCGGGCGTTGTAGGCGGCGAGCACCGCCTCGCGCACCGAGCGGCTCTGGAGGATGCGGACCTGGGTGCGGGCGCGCTCCTGGGCCTCGAACCAGCTCACGCGGTCGAGGTCCACCACCTCGTCGACGCGCACCTCCTGGCCGGCGCGGCGCATGAGGTGCAGCACGGCGGTCGCCTTGTAGCGGCGCGGGGTCAGCGCGGTGACGAGGGCGGCGAGGGCGACGACGGCGGCGAAGAAGCCCAGGGCCGTCCACCGGCGCTTGCGGAGCACCGCGACCAGGTAGCCCACGTCGGTGAGGCCGGGCTGGGGG
>WGAH01000941.1 GCA_015489145.1 Deltaproteobacteria bacterium | reverse complement strand
CGCTCGCCGGCCTCGAGGCCGGCCCGAAAGCCGCTTCCCTCGCTGAACAGGGAGTCCCCGAGCAGCTCCGCCGCCGGGCGGCCGGCCAGCGCCGCCTTGGTGGCGCCCAGGCGGGCGGCAAGCCCGGAGGAGAGGTCCACCACCCGGAATTCCCCGTCCAGCAGCAGGCCCTCGCGCCCGAGCGCCGCCAGCAGCACCTCGGTGGGCAGCGCCCCGCACGCCCTCCCCCGGTCGTCGGCCTCCACCTGCTCGGTGTGCATCACCTCCACCGCCCCGCGAATCGTCCCGTCCGGGCCGCGCAGCACCGCGCCGGACTTGGTGACCGGAACCGGGGCGCCGTCCTTGCGGTGCAGCACCATGGGCATCGCCCGCACCTCGCCGTGCTCGAAGACGCCGCAGCCGCCCAGGCAGGCCTGGCAGCGCACCCCGACCACGCAGGGAAGGCCCTCGACCTCCTCGGGGGCGAAGCCCGTGAGCCGGGCGGCGCCGGGACTCCAGCGCACGATGCGGCGATCCGCGTCCACCTCGAACCACGCCAGGTCCGCCACCTCGGCCACCCGCCGCTCGATCTCGGCCGGCGGCACCGCCCCGGCCTCGCCCGCGCTCCTCGCTCCTTCCGCCTCGCGCGCCATGCCGCCTCCCGCTGCAACCTGCCTCGTGAAACGCGATGTTGCAACCCCGGCGGAAACCATGCAACTTCCGTACCGCCCCCGATGGCCGGCGCTCCTCGGCCGGCGCTCCTCGGCCAGCACTCCGCCCGCCGCGACGGCTCAGAGCACCAGCGTCCAGGTGGCCTTGGCCGAGACGGTCCAGCTCGCCAGGGCGCCGCCCTCGTCGAGCTCCCCGCGGCCCCCCACGTAGAGGGCCCGCCCGGGACCGTGCTCCCAGGCGGCCAGCAGCTCCGCGGACCGCTCCGTCTCGCCGTCCCAGCGCGACCAGTCGACCACCCCCCGCAGCCAGGTGTCCCGGGGCAGGTAGAGCTCGGCCCGGAAGCGGCCGACGGTGCCGGCGTAGTCGCCCTCGCCGACGCCGGTGAGGGCCTCCCAGGACACCGACTGCCGCAGGGAGAGCCAGCGGGCGGGCCGCACGGTGAGCCAGCCGCTCGCGGCCCCGCGGCGACCCACCCGGGGGTCGTCCGGGTCGTAGAGGATGCCGTCGCCCCCCTGGAGGGAGCCGCCCGCCGCCAGCCACCGCGTCCAGTCCCCCCACAGGCTGCCGCCCCCGTTCCACCCGTCGAGCCACGCCCCCTCGTAGCGGTCGCCGAAGGCCCGCACCCAGGCACTCGCCCCGCCGCCGTTCCCCAGCCCGAGGTACAGCCCCGGCTGGAAGCCGGCGCCCTGGCGCACGCCGTCCGGGGAGAAGCTGAGCCAGCCCCGCGCCGGGGTGAGCGTCCAGTAGGGCACCCAGGCGCCGCCGGGGCGGAACTCCCAGCCCGCCGAGCCGCTGCCCACCCAGCGGTTCGGCTGCACGAGCCAGCCGTTCTCGGCGCGGAAGTCGGCGTCGGTGTAGCGCAGGGAGGCCTGGGCGAAGGGGTGGTCGCCCGAGTAGCTCGCGGCGAGGGAGCCCGCCGGGGCCAGCCCGGTGGTGCGGTCCGCGAACCGGGTCTGCGCCCCGAGCAGGGAGGCCGAGACCACGGTGCTCGGCGAGAGGCGCAGGCGGGCGTCCGGGCCGGCGAGGCGGTTGTAGAGGGAGGTGCCGAGCACGGTGCGGTCCGAGGCGATGAGGCCCACGTAGCCGTCCTCCCCGACGAGGCGCCGGCCGCGAATCACGGTGGCGAGGGCGTCGTGGCCCGCCAGCTCGTCCGCGGTCCAGGCCTCGCCGTCGCTCACGGAGGCCGGCGGCGCGCCGTCGAGGGCGTGCAGGGCCGCCACCGTCCACCCCCGCGCCGCGGTGGTGGCCCGCAGCCCGTAGAGGGGCGCCGCGATGCTGCGGGTGTAGAGGACCTCTCCCCAGGGGTGGTCGAACCACTCCACCCCCTCGGTGAAGAAGGGGCGCTTCTCCGGGTAGCGCACCGGGTAGCGACGGTTGACCTCCACCTGGAAGCCGTCGCCCTCCACTTCCGAGAAGTCCGGGTTCGCCGTGGCGAACAGCACCGTGTCCGGCGAGGGCGCGTAGCGCAGGGTGAGGCCGGGGTGCACGCCGAACAGCCCCGGACGCGGGTCCTCGGCGGCACCCGGGCCGGCGGCCCAGGCCAGCTCCGGCGTGATCGAGAGGGAGGTGGAGGCGTGGACCCGGCCGGGCCCGCCCACCACGGCTTCCTGCACCAGCAGGCCGCTGACCGCCGGGTCCAGCGCGGGCCAGGTGCTCCGCTCGCCGGACCGCGCCACCGCCCGCTGCAGGACGAGGCCCAGCCGGTCCATCGTCTCCGGGTGGCGCAGGATGCGCCACGGAATCCGCATCTCCACGCAGTAGCCCGTCCCGGTGCGCCGGGCGGCGCTGCTCCAGGTGCCGTCCCAGGCCGTGCGGAGGCCGCTGCCGGCGAGGCGCACCCCGTCCATCTGCACGCCGCCGGCGGTGACGGCGAACCAGAAGGCGCGCTCCCCCCGGCCCTCGGCGTCCAGGTACAGCCCCACCCAGTCGCTCGACCCGCCCTCGTCCCGCCGCGCCCGCCAGGCCCGCACCTTGTCGGGCTCGGGATCGCGGGCCTCGAACAGCACGTAGAGGGCGCGGTCGTCGGCGAGCAGCCGCACCGTCGTCCCGCCGGCGGGGACCTCGCCCACCACCGGGTGCGCCGTGCGGAAGCCCTCGATCACCAGGGCCCCGGCCCATGCGTCGTCGTCGGGCCGACCGTCCACGACCACCCCGGCCTCGTCGAGGCGGGGCACGCGGCGCTCGGGCGCGGCGGCGAGGACTGCGGCGGGCGCGAGGGGCAGCAGCGGCATGGCGCCGGCCGGCTAACCGGGGCGACCGCGACGCGGGGCTCAGCGACCGGCGGCGCGCGGCCCGTCCCGGAAGACCCCGGCTCCCCCCATGACGAGAAGGACCACCACCACGCCTGCCAGTTCCACCAGGATGCCGCTCATTCCCGCCTCCCCGACGTTCCCTCCAGCGCTTCGGCCCCGGCGCCTCCTCCTTGAGGCAAACCCGCCCCGCGCTTGCGCCGCCGGCCCCGAACCGGCAAGCTGTGCCCTGCTCGGGAGGATCATGCCATGAATCGTCGCCCCGGAATCGCCCTGGCCCTGTTCGCCCCCCTCCTCCTCGTCGGCTGCGCCTCCCCCGGAGGCGACACCGGCTCGCCCGGCGGCGACGAGAACGCCGACGTGAACTGGGACTGCGACCCGCTCGTGCCCGACCACTGCGGCATGCCCTTCCCCTCCACCTACTTCATGGTCGAGGACCCGAGCACCGCGACCGGGTGGCGCGTGAACCTGGGGCCGACGACGCTGCCCGGCGACATCGACGGCTACCAGCCCGACCCGCGCTACTGGAACGAGCGCGACGGCTGGTCGGTGGCGGGCATGGCCGTGGCGCTGCTGCCCGGGGTGAGCCTGGCCGGCACGATCCCCCAGACCGACATCGGCGCCTACGCCGACGACGACGCCCTCACCCTCATCGTGGACACCGACACCGGCGAGCGGGTGCCCCACTGGGTCGAGCTCGACCAGCGCTCGCCCGACCCGGATCGCGCCGCCCTCATCCTGCGCCCGGCGGTGCCCTACGACTACGGCCACCACTACGTCGTCGGCCTGCGCGGCCTCGTGGACGAGGCGGGCGACCCGCTGGCGCCCTCCGAGGGCATGGCGGCGCTGGTGGCCGGCGAGAGCACCGGCGATCCCCGCGTCGACGAGCGGCAGGAACGCTACGACACCGTGATCTTCCCGGCGCTCGAGGCCCAGGGCTGGAACCGCGACGAGGTGCTGCTCGCCTGGGACTTCGTGACCGCCAGCCGCGAGGACGTCAGCCGCCGGCTCCTCTGGATGCGCGACGACGCCCTGGACCGCATCGGCGAGGACGGCCCGCCCTACACGATCACCGAGATCGAGGAGGACTACAGCGACGCCTTCGTCCGCGTCGTGCACGGCACGATGACCGTGCCCCTCTACACCGAGAGCGACCGGCCGCCGACCCTGCTCACCCGGGACGAGGACGGCATGCCCTACTACAACGGCGACACCGAGGTGCCCTTCTCCGTCGCCATCCCCCGCTCGCTCGTCGACGACCCCCACCCCACCGCCACCGTGCAGTACGGCCACGGCTTCTTCGGCGAGCAGTCCGAGGTCTACGCCACCTGGGCCGACTGGAACGAGCAGCTCGCCATCGACCGCGGCTGGATCTTCTACGGCGTCGACTGGACCGGCATGAAGGAGGAGGACGCCGGCGCGGTGGCGCTGCTCGTCGCCACCGACATGGAGGAGTTTCCCGCCCTGCCCGAGCGCACCCAGCAGGGCTTCATCGAGGCGCTGTGCGTCGAGCGCCTCGTGAACGGGGCCCTGCAATCCGACCCGGCGCTCATGCTCGACGACCCGGAGACGGGCGAGCCGGTGGACATCGTGGACGAGGACCGCCGCTACTTCTACGGCGTCAGCCAGGGCGGCATCCTCGGCGGCGCCTACCTGGCGATCCAACCCGACATCGAGCGCGCCGTCTTCGGCGTCAGCGGCGCCCCCTACACCCTGCTCACGAGCCGCAGCAAGCACTTCGACGACTTCTTCATGCTGTTCGAGGCCAAGTACGACGATCCCGCCGACATCCTCTACTGGCAGGCCGCCATGCAGACCCCCTGGGACGCCGGCGAGGCGGCCGGCTACCTCCGCAGCCTGACGAGCGACCCCCTCGACGGCGCGACCGAGAAGCGGGTGCTCATCCAGAACGCCATCGGCGACGCCCAGGTCTCCACCCTCGGCGGCCACGTCATGGCCCGGGCCTACGGGGCGCGCTTCGTCGGCGAGCCGGCCCGCGAGGTCTTCGGCATCGAGCAGGTCGATCCGGGCGAGGACGGCTGGGCGGGCTCGGCCCTCGTCGAGTGGGACTACGGCGTGACCGAGCCCACCGACGCCACGCCCCCCGACACCGAGACCGACACCCACGGCTACCCGCGCCGCGAGGAGCTCGCCCAGCTCCAGCTCGCCACCTTCCTCGAGGACGGCGTGGTCATCGATCCCTGCGACGGCCCCTGCGACGAGGGCGACTCCCACATCCTCGACGACTGAGCGCGCCCGCCGCCCGGCGGCTACTCGGCGAGCAGCTCGATGCGCGGCAGCGACTGCAGGGGCAGCACGTTGCCGAAGCGCCGGTCGTCGGGGCCCCGGAGCTTCCACAGCTCCTCGCAGTCGGGGCTCCACTCGCGCAGGAAGCTCAGCACGCTGGCGCCCTGGAAGGTGTTGCCGTTCGGCAGGCGGCGGGCGTTGCCGAGGACGTAGACGTAGTCCTGCTCCTCGGCGCCGCAGGACCAGACCTCGCGCAGGGTGCGCGAAGCGTCGTCCACCTCGTACTCGACGACCCGCGACCACGGGTCGAGGGAGGTCATGAGCAGCGTGCCGTCCTCGGTCCAGCGGGGATCGTGCTGGTGGCGGAAGGGCGTCGCCGCGCCCTCCACCGTGTAGGCGCCCTCCAGCGGCTCGGCGTCGCCGCGGAAGGTCCGCAGGGGCTCGCCCGTCTCCCGGTCGATCTCGACCACCGTGGCGAGGTTGGCGAAGCTGAGCAGGTAGCTGTCGCGCTCCTCGGAGTAGGTCACCGCGTTGGCGTGGGTCCAGTCCTCGGCGTCCGGGTAGAAGGGGATCGACCAGTAGGAGGTCTCCTCCACCGGCAGGTGGTCCCAGCTCGAGTACAGGGTGGTCTGCTCGCCGTCCGGGCTCACCTCGACGAGGTCGTCGCCGGCCACGCGGATGACCTCGCCGGTGGAGGGGTCGGTCCAGTCGCGCTTGTCGGCGGCGCTGTAGGCCACGGTGCCGTCGGGATGCATGAAGACGAAGTGGTGGCCCATGACGAGGCGCTGCCCCTCGCCGTCGCGGACGCCGGTGGTCTTGAGCCGGTAGGCCGCGCCGATGTCCTCGACGCGATCCGGGTCGAAGCGGGTGTAGAAGAACTCGCCCGTCTCGTCCGGGGTCGGCTCGAACTGCAGGATCGCCTGGCCCTTCTCCATCTTGCGCCACCACAGCCAGTCGCCGGCGCGGTCGACGAGGAAGAGCAGCGCGTCGTCGAAGTTGGAGTCGACCATCGTGCCGGCGAACCAGCGCGTGTCCGGGTCCTGACCCGGCTGGTCCACGTCGAGGGAGAGGTAGGGCAGGTCCGGGTCGAGGGCGCCGGTGGTGACGGTGCCCTCGCAGACCGTCTCCACCCCGTCCTCGTCGACGGTGGTGCTCCGCCAGGCGACCTCGGTCTCCGGCGGCATCCCGAGGAGGGTGCCGGCGTGGGCGGACTCGTAGTCGTCGCTCACGTGCAGGCGGTAGCGGTCGGGGCTGCCCTCCCCGTAGTCGATCACCGCCGTGCTCGGCCGCCCGGTGGTCCACTCCGCGTGCAGGGCCACCCCGATGCCGTCCACCGGGGCGACGGTGGGGCACTCGACCTCGTCCTCGCCGCCGCAGGCCGAGACCCCGACGAGGAGAAGCGCGGTTCCGGTGAGCCGATGCGCCATGAAGCCTCCCATCTCGCGCGGCGGGCCGTCCTCGCCCGCACCCGGTGCAGCTAAGGCAGCCCCGCGCCGCGCGGGTGCGCTTTGCGAATCCTTCACGCGGGCGCCAACCCCTCAACCCTCGGCGGCGGTCCCCGCCGGGCCGAGGTCCTGGAGCTTGATCGGCGACAGCTCCCCGGCGCGCAGCGAGCGGATCGCCCCCACCGCGGCGCGGCCGGCGGCGGTGGTGGTCAGGCAGGGCACGCCGTGGCGCAGGCCGGCGAGGCGAAGGGCGCGCTCGTCGAAGCGGCTCTTGCGCCCCAGCGGCGTGTTGATGATGAGCTGAACGTCGCCGGAGCGAATGCGGTCGACGATGTCCGGGCTCCCCTCGCCCACCTTGTAGACCCGCTCCGCCGGGATGCCGGCCGCGGCGAGGTGCCGGGCGGTGCCCCCGGTGGCGAGGATCGAGAAGCCCATGCTGTGGAGGCTGCCGGCGATGCCCGCCGCCGCCGGCTTGTCGGCGTCGCGCAGGGACAGGAAGGCGGTCCCGCCGGTGGGCAGGCGCATCCCCGCCGCGAGCAGCGCCTTGGCCATCGCCTCCCCCAGGCTCCAGCCCACCCCCATCACCTCGCCGGTGGACCGCATCTCCGGGCCGAGCACCACGTCGGTGCCGGGAAAGCGACCCCAGGGAAAGACCGGCGCCTTGACGAACCAGGCCCCCTCGGCCCGGCGGCGCAGCGGCAGGTCGGCGAGACGCTCGCCGAGGCACAGCCGGGTGGCGAGGCGGGCCAGGGGCAGGCCCGTGGCCTTGCTGACGAAGGGCACCGTGCGGCTGGCGCGGGGGTTGACCTCGAGGACGTAGACCTCGCCGTTGCGGACGGCGAGCTGCACGTTGACCAGGCCCACCACCCCCAGCTCGCGGGCCACCCGTTCCACGATGCCGCGAATCTCGGCCTGCACGGCGCCGGACAGGCGCGGCGGCGGGATGACGGTGGTGGAGTCGCCGGAGTGGACCCCGGCCTCCTCGACGTGCTCGAGGATGGCGGCGACGAACACCGAGGCCCCGTCGCTCAGCGCGTCGACGTCCACCTCCACCGCCCCCTCGAGGAACTCGTCCACCAGCACCGGGTGGTCGGGGCTCACGCGCATCGCCTCGTCGAGCGCCCGCTCGAGGTCGGCCTGGGAGAAGCAGGTGACCATGCCCCGGCCGCCGAGCACGTAGCTCGGGCGCAGCAGCACCGGCAGGCCCACGGCCCGGGCGGCGGCCAGGGCCTCCTCGCGGGTGCGGGCGATGGCCCCGGCGGGCTGGCGCAGGCCGAGGCGGCGGCAGAGGTCGTTGAAGCGCTCGCGGTCCTCGCAGGCGTCGATGGCCTCCGGCGGCGTGCCGAGGACCGGCCCCACCCGGCCGGCGAGCTTGAGGGGCGTCTGGCCGCCGAACTGGAGGATCACGCCCCGGGGCTTCTCCCGGCGGAGCACCGCGCCGACGTGCTCGGCGGTGATGGGCTCGAAGTAGAGCTTGTCCGAGGTGTCGTAGTCCGTGCTGACCGTCTCGGGGTTGTTGTTCACCATGACGCCGACGAGACCGGCGTCGTGGACCGCCCCGGCCGCGTGGCAGCAGCAGTAGTCGAACTCGAGGCCCTGGCCGATGCGGTTGGGGCCGTTGCCGAGGATGACCACCCGGTCGCGATCCTCGTCGCCGGCCTCGTCCTCCTCGCCCCAGGTCGAGTAGAGGTAGGGCGTGCGGGAGGCGAACTCGGCGGCGCAGGTGTCGACGCGCTTGTAGACCCGGTGCAGGCCCTGCCCGGCCCGCCGGGCGGCCACCTCCCGCTCGGTGCAGCCGAGGATGCGGGCGATGTGGTCGTCGGGCATGCCCAGGCGCTTGGCCCGGCGCAGCTCGGCCTTGCCCACCTCGTCGAGGAAGCGCCCGCGCAGCGCCCGCTCGGCGGCGACGATCGTGCCCAGCTCGGCGAGGAACCAGCGGTCGATGCCGGTGAGCGCCGTGATCTCGCTCGGGTCCCACTCCCGGCGCAGGGCCTCGAAGACCGCCGGCAGCCGGTCCGGGGTGGGGGTGGCGAGGCGGGCGCGCACCTCGTCCCGGCTCCAGCCGCCGGCGTCGGCGTAGCCGCCCTCCAGCGAGCTGATCGCCTTGAGCAGCGCCTCGGCGAAGGTGCCGCCGATGCCCATCACCTCGCCCACCGACCGCATGCGCGTGTCGAGGACCGGCCGGGCGGCCGGGAACTTGTCGAAGTTCCAGCGCGGGATCTTGACCACCACGTAGTCGAGGGCCGGCTCGAAGCTCGCCGGCGTCACCCCGGTGATCTCGTTGGTGATCTCGTCGAGGGTGAGCCCGACGGCGAGCTGCGCGGCGATCTTGGCGATGGGGAAGCCCGTCGCCTTGCTCGCCAGGGCGCTCGAGCGGCTCACGCGCGGGTTCATCTCGATGACCCGCACCGCCCCCGTGCGCGGGTTCACGGCGAACTGCACGTTGCTGCCGCCCGTCTCGACCCCCACCCGCCGCAGGATGGCCAGGGCCATGTCGCGGAGGCGCTGGTACTCGACGTCGCTCAGGGTCTGGGCCGGGGCGACGGTGATGCTGTCGCCGGTGTGGACCCCCATCGGGTCGAAGTTCTCGATGGAGCACACGACGACGGCCCGGTCGGCGAGGTCGCGCACCACCTCCAGCTCGAACTCCTTCCAGCCGAGGACGCTCTCCTCGACGAGCACCTGCCGGATCGGGGAGCGGTCCAGGCCTTCCTCGACGATGCGGACGAAGTCCTCCCGGCTCTGCGCCACCCCGCCCCCCTCGCCGCCGAGGGTGAAGGCGGGCCGGATGATCGCGGGAAGGCCCACCTGGCCGAGGAGCGCCAGCGCCTCCTCCAGGGTGGTCGCCGCCCCGGAGAAGGGGCAGGCGAAGCCGATGTCCTCCATCGCCTCCTTGAAGCGCAGCCGGTCCTCGGCCACCTCGATCGCCTCGGGGCGCGCGCCGATCAGCTCGACGCCGAAGCGCTCCAGCACGCCTTCCCGGACGAGGGCCAGGGCGATGTTGAGGGCGGTCTGGCCGCCGACGGTGGGCAGCAGCGCGTCCGGCCGCTCGCGCTCGATGACCCGGGCGACGACCTCCGGGAGCAGGGGCTCGACGTAGGTGGCATCCGCCACCTCCGGGTCGGTCATGATCGTCGCCGGGTTCGAGTTCACCAGCACCACCCGGTAGCCGAGGGCGCGCAGGGCCTTGCAGGCCTGGGTGCCGGAGTAGTCGAACTCGCAGGCCTGGCCGATGACGATGGGGCCCGAGCCGAGGACGAGGATCGAGCGCAGGTCGCGACGCGGGGGCATGGGCGCCTCGCTGGCGGCAGGGGGGGGAGAGGCGGTTATCATTCCCGCGGCGCAGGGCACGGCGCTTCGAGGAAACCCGATGAACCCGACCCGACTCGCCCTGTGCGCGCTGCTCGCCGCCTGCGCGCCCCGCACCGGGGACACCGCCTCCGACGGCGGCGCCGACGACACCGGCGGCGAGGCCCACGCCGCCCTCCCGGAGGGCTGGTGGGAGGCCCTCACCGACACCGGCGGCTGCGCCGACGCCGTGTTCTACGCCCGCGATCCCGACGGAAACCTCGTCCTCAGCGTCGAGGTACCCGGCCTCGCCAGCGACGCCTGGGACGCCGGGGGCACCACCGGCCTGTCGGGCAGCCTCCCCGACCCGGGCATCGCCGTGAGCCTCTCCCGGGGCACGGCCCTCCCCTCGCCCTGCGACGACGCGGCGGACCCGGACAGCGCGGTGGCCGACGCCTGGCAGGCCGTCTCGGGCACGATCACCGCCGAGGCCACCCCCGAGGCGGGCGACACCGGGGCCGCCGCCAAGGGGGCCTTCCCGGCCCGGGGCTACCTGCGGCTGGAAGACGTCGGCTTCGCGTCGGACACCGCGCCGGAGGCGACGCTGCCCGACATCGAGATCAGCGCCTTCATCGGCTGGCTGCCCGGCTGATCCGCCGGCAGGCCGCAGCTCCCGCCGGCGGCGCAGCTCCCGCCGGCGGGGGCGCGCGTCCAGTCGAGGACCAGGCGGCCGAGGCGGGAATCGCGCACGTCGCGGAGGTGCAGCACGTCGGTGGGGCAGGCCTCGGCGCAGCGCCCGCAGCCCACGCAGTCCGGGACCCGCACCTCGCCGCGCTCGTGAATGAGCCGCACGACGGGAACGCCCATGTCGCAGACCTGCTCGCACAGCCCGCAGGAGCGGCAGCGGTCGACCTCGGCCTCGATGCGGAAGAAGCCGAGGGTGGAGACCACCCCGTAGGTGGCGCCCCAGGGGCAGAGGTAGCGGCAGAAGTTCCGGTTGCCCGTCCAGGGGACCAGGAAGAAGCTCGCGTAGTAGCTCGCCGGCACCCAGGTCCAGAACAGGGTGAAGTAGCTCGTCGCGAGCTCGCCGGGGACGAACAGCAGCGCGAAGTAGAGGACGTGGGCCGCCAGGAAGGGCCACTTCGCGTGGCGCATCGCCCAGGCCCAGGGGCCCTTGAGCGTGCGCTCGCGGAACGGGGCCCCGGCGGTCTCGCGAATGCCGACGCAGGGGCAGCACCACGAGCAGTCCACCCGGCGGCCGAACAGGAAGATCAGCCCCAGCCACACGAACCAGGTCAGCGCCCCGGGGACGTGGACGGCCGGAAAGCCCGGCGGCCAGGGCACCGCCCCCACCGCCGGCTCGACGAGGGGCCACAGCCACGGGATCACGCCCCACAGCAGGGTGACCAGGGTGACGAGGACGGCGACCCGCCGGCGGGTGGGCGCGTTGCGCTCCACCCGCACCCGCCACAGGCCGAAGGCGGCGATGACCAGCACCTCGGAGTAGCGGCTGACCAGCGGGCTGTCGACGTGCGCCGCCGGCCAGAGGCTCGGCGCCCAGAACTCGTTGAACCAGCCCCAGGCCGCGAAGGCGAAGCCGGCCATGCCCGCGGCGGCGGCCAGGCGCGAGGCCCGCCGG
>WGAH01000940.1 GCA_015489145.1 Deltaproteobacteria bacterium | reverse complement strand
GGTTAGGAGATGCGCCACCCGTGACCGGGAGTTCTCCATGAACAGCGGCGATGGCATCTTCAACGTCCCCCCTCCCCGCAACGAGCCCGTCCTGGCCTACGCCCCCGGCTCGCCCGAGCGCGCCTCCCTCGAGGCCGAGATCGCCCGGCAGTCCGGCGAGGTGATCGAGATCCCCTGCGTCGTCGGCGGCGAGCGCATCTACACGGGGCAGACCGTCGAGGTCACCATGCCCTGCGACCACCACCACGTCCTCGCCCGGGCGCACCTCGCGACCCCCGAGGTCGTCGACAAGGCCGTTCAGGCCAGCCTCCGCGCCCGCCGCGAGTGGGAGGCCCTGCCCTGGAACGAGCGCGCCGCGGTCTTCCTCCGCATGGCCGAGCTCCTCGCCGGCCCGTGGCGCGACCGCCTCAACGCCGCCACCATGCTCGGCCAGGGCAAGACCGTGCACCAGGCCGAGATCGACAGCGCCTGCGAGATCATCGACTTCTGGCGCTTCAACGTCCACTTCGCCCGCCAGCTCATGGCCGACCAGCCCCTGAGCGGCGCCGGGGCGTGGAACCGGGTCGAGCTGCGGGCGCTCGAGGGCTTCGTCTTCGCCGTCACCCCCTTCAACTTCACGAGCATCGCCCTCAACCTGCCCACCGCCCCGGCGATCATGGGCAATGCCGTCATCTGGAAGCCCGCCACCACCCAGCTCTTCGCCGCCTGGTACGGCTACGAGCTCATGGAGGCCGCCGGCCTGCCCGCCGGGGTGATCAACTTCCTGCCGGGCCGCGGCAGCGTGGTCGGCCCGATGGTGATGGACAGCGAGCACCTCGCCGGCCTGCACTTCACCGGCAGCACCGGCACCTTCCAGGGCATGTGGCGCCACGTCGGCGGCCGCATCGAGCGCTACCGCAGCTACCCGCGCATCGTCGGCGAGACCGGCGGCAAGGACTTCATCCTCGCCCACCCCAGCGCCGATGTCGACGCCCTCGTGACCGCCATCCTGCGCGGCGGCTACGAGTACCAGGGCCAGAAGTGCTCGGCCGCCAGCCGCATCTACGTGCCCGACGACCTCTGGCCGCGGGTCCGCGAGCGCCTCGTCGCCGAGATCGGCGAGATCAAGATGGGCGACATCCGCGACTTCTCGAACTTCATGGGCGCGGTGATCGACGGCAGCGCCTTCGCCAACCACACCGACTACCTCGCCCTCGCCCACGAGACGGGCAAGGTCCACGCCGGCGGCGAGGCCGACGACCGGGTCGGCTGGTACGTGCAGCCCACCCTCGTCGAGGTCGAGGACCCGCGGCACCGCATGATGCGCGAGGAGATCTTCGGCCCCATCGTCACCGCCTGGGTCTACCCCTCCGGCCGCTGGGAGGAGGTCCTCGAGATCGTCGACGGGACCAGCCCCTACGCCCTCACCGGCGCCGTCTTCGCCCAGGACCGCGCCGCGATCCACCAGGCCTCGGTGGCCCTGCGCCACGCCGCCGGCAACTTCTACGTCAACGACAAGCCCACCGGCGCCGTCGTCGGCCAGCAGCCCTTCGGCGGGGCGCGGGCCAGCGGCACCAACGACAAGGCCGGCAGCGCGCTGAACCTCCTGCGGTGGGCCTCCCCGCGCGCGATCAAGGAGAACCTGCTGCCGCCCCGCGACTGGCGCTACCCCTTCATGGGCTGATCGCGGCGGCGACCGCGGGCTTTCACCGCCTCGGGGGGCGCGCCGCGCCCCCCGCTTGACATTCTCGGGGGACCCGCTAAACTGCGGTTCTGGAGTCGGAAGACACCCGAGCTTCACTCCAGGGACCGAGATGACAGGCCACTGCCGGCTGGCGGTGCAGGTACCGTCGTCCAGCAGTCGAACGACCCGGCCGTGAGCTGGCGCCGGGCACGCGGGTTTCTCGCGCGAAGGCCCCCCTTCCATCCGGAGCGCCGCGTGTGCGCTTCTTCGACCCATTCCCAGCACCAACCACCCGCCGCGGGCCGCCCGGTTCGCCCGCGCCCGTTGGAGCGAACGACGATGACCGATGCACGTCCGGCCTGACAACCCCTTGATCGTCCAGGGTGACGGCAAGGTCCTGTTGGAGGTCAACCACCGCCACTACGAGGATGTCCGCGACTTCCTCGGGCGCTTCGCGGAGCTGGAGGCCTCCCCCGAGCTCCTCCACACCTACCGCATCAGCCCGCTGTCCCTCTGGAACGCCGCCAGCGCGGGCATGAGCGAGGCCGAGATCGTCGACGGCCTCCGGCGCTGGTCCAAGTTCGACATCCCGCCCGACGTCCTCGAGACGATTCACGAGACCATCGAGCGCTACGGCCTGGTCAAGCTGGTCCCCCACCCCGACCGGCCGCGGGAGCTGCTCCGGCTGACCTTCGCCACCGGCTACGTCGCCAAGCTCGTGAGCCGCGAGCCGCAGCTCCGGGAGCTCATCGTCGAGGACGGCCGGCGCTGGTTCGCGATCCGCCAGGGCCACCGGGGCATCTTCAAGCAGCGGGCCCTCCAGGCCGGCTGGCCGGTCGAGGACCTCGGCGGCTTCGTCGAGGGCGGCTTCCTCGACATCCGCCTCCGCGACCGCATGAAGGGCAACGGGCAGCCCTTCCGGGTGCGGCCCTACCAGTGGGAGGCCGCCCGCCGGTGGTACCAGGACGGCAAGCCCTCCGGCGGCCACGGCGTCGTCGTCCTCGCCTGCGGCGCCGGCAAGACCATCGTCGCCATGGCGGCGATGAGCCTGGTCAAGACCAAGACGCTCATCCTCGCCACCAACCAGGCGGCGGTGAACCAGTGGGTGCGCGAGCTCCTCGACAAGACCACGCTCAAGCCGCACCAGGTCGGCGTCTACAGCGGCGAGCGCAAGGAGATCCGCCCGGTCACCATCGCCACCTACCAGATCCTCACCTGGCGGCGCTCCAGGGACGCCGACTTCGCCCACCTCCACCTGTTCGAGGACGAGGACTGGGGCCTGCTGGTCTACGACGAGGTCCACCTGCTCCCCGCCCCGGTCTTCGGCGCGACCGCCACCCTCCAGGGCCGGCGCCGCCTCGGCCTCACGGCCACCCTGGTGCGCGAGGACGGGCGCGAGGGCGACGTCTTCGCCCTGGTGGGCCCCAAGCGCTACGACCTCCCCTGGCAGCTCCTCCAGCAGCAGGGCTTCATCGCCGACACCACCTGCACCGAGGTGCGGGTGCCCTTCGGCGAGCGCCAGGCCCGGCGCTACGAGCGCGCCCGCGAGAACGAGAAGTTCCGCATCGCCAGCGGCAACCCCGCCAAGCTCGACGTGCTCGACGAGCTCCTGGAGCGGCACCGCGACGACAACGTGCTGATCATCGGCACCTACCTCGACCAGCTCCGCACGATCGCGAAGCGCTACGACGCCCCGCTCATCACCGGCCAGACCCCCCAGGCCGACCGCGAGCGCCTGTTCGCCGCCTTCCGCAAGGGCGAGATCAAGCTCCTCGTCGTGAGCAAGGTCGCGAACTTCTCCATCGACCTCCCCGACGCCAACGTCGCGATCCAGGTGTCCGGCTCCTTCGGCAGCCGCCAGGAGGAAGCCCAGCGCCTCGGGCGCATCCTGCGACCCAAGGACAAGCCCGCGGTGTTCTACACCCTCGTCACCGCCGACACCAAGGAACAGAAGTTCGCGATGAAGCGCCAGTTGTTCCTCACGGAGCAGGGCTACCGCTACCACATCGACGACCGCGCGAACGGCCAGGCCGCGCGCTGATCCCCCCGGCGCCGGCGTCCCGGCCGACGCCCCCCGAAGCAGCACGAGGACGCAGCAGATGGGTTCCGAGAAAGCCGAGCAGATCGAGACCACCAGCGACGGGAACCGGCGGAAGCGGCGGCGGCGGCGGCGCAACCGGCGGCCCCGCAACGACAACGGCGCCGAGGCCCGGGGCGCGCGCCGCAACGACGGCCGCCCCTGGCGCAACCGCGACGAGGCCAGCGCCGCCGTCAACCTCCCGACCACCGGCCGCCTGCCCCTGCCGCGGAGCGTCGTGCACGGCGCCCGCACCGGCGTGCGCAGCAGCACCGCCCGGCGCCGGCGCATGGCCCGCGCCGAGATGGACGAGCTGGCCCAGTACCTCAAGCAGCTCCCGGAGCGCCTCGTCGCCAACCTCTACGCCGGGGTGGGCGGGCAGCCCGACCGGGTGCCCAGCCACGAGCGCATGATCCAGCTCTGCGTGCGGGCCATCGCCCAGGGCAACCGCCTCGGCAACCTCGTCCGGTCCCTGCACCACCGCGACCGCCAGGCCCTCGCCATCCTCGTGCAGGTCGGCGGGCTGGCCCACCACGCCGAGTTCCGCCAGGAGCTCGTCCTGTCCCTCGGCGGCAACGAGCGGGAGTGGGTGCGCGTGATGGGCACGCTGGGCGACAAGGGTCTCGTCGCCGCCAGCCCCGAGCGCGACGGCGAGTTCTTCTACGTCATCCCCGACCCGCTCATCGACCACCTCATCGAGCACCTGCACGACGACCTCGCGCTGCCCTCCTTCGACGAGGAGGACGTGCGCGTGGTCGACCCGGCCGCCTTCTCGCCCCCCCTCGAGTTCAGCATCGTCACCCTGGTCGGCTACATCGACCGGCACCCGCCGCGGCTCACCCAGCGCCACGAGATCTTCAAGGTCCACAAGGACGAGATGGACCAGTTCTTCTCGCAGCTCTGGGCGCCGGACAGCGAGCTGTTCAACTTCCACATCGACTTCCTGATGATGCACGGCATGGTGGAGCTCAAGGGCGACCGCCTGGCCGTGAACCGCGCGGTGGTCGAGGAGTGGCTCCAGCTCGACGCCGAGGACCACCGCCACCTCGTCTTCCGCAGCCTCGACAAGCGCTTCCCCCTGTCGGAGTGGGTGCTGTGGGCGATTCACGAGGCCGGCGGGGCCTGGGTCCCCGAGCGCCCCCTGCAGGCGCTGTACCGGCGCTGGCGCCGGGGCGAGGAGTGGCGGGAGCGGTACCACAAGGACCAGTGGGCCAGCCCCCGCTCGGCGGTGCGCGAGAGCTACGGCTTCGCCCAGCTCGTCCACACGGGCATGCTCGAGCTCGGCCAGTGGGGCCGGGAGAAGTTCTACCGCCTCTCGCCGCGGGCCCAGGCCCTGCTCTCCCCCGCCGAGGAGGAGGGCTTCCAGAAGTTCTACCTCACGCCGAACTTCGAGATCATGGCCCCCGCCGGCCTGTCGCCCATGCTGCTGTTCCGGGCCGGCGAGATCGCGGAGCTGACCGCCTGCGACCGCGCCAACACCTACAAGATCAGCGAGGTCAGCATCGAGGGCGCCCTCGAGCGCGGCTGGCGTCGGGACGACATCCTCGACTTCCTGCGCGAGAACAGCCAGATCGGCCTGCCCGAGAACGTCGAGCAGACCCTGCGCGGCTGGATGGGCCACCACGGCGACGTGGAGTTCCACGACGTGATGCTGCTCACGGTGCACCGCTCGCAGATCCGCCGTCTGGAGACCCACCGGGCGCTCAAGCCCTTCCTCCTGCACCGCTTCGTCCCCGGCATGTACGCGGTGGACCGCTCCCGCCTGCCCGAGCTGACGGCGCTGCTCGCCGAGGCCGGCTTCACCCCGTCGGCCCAGGTGCGGACCTACCCCGACGACCCGCACCAGGTCGAGGCCCGCAAGCGGCTGATGGCCCTGGTCACCGAGGCGCGGGAACAGCGCGAGGACCTCCTCGCCCTCGCCCATGCCGCCGACACGCCCCCGGACCAGCTCCGGGTCCTCGGCGGCGGGTCCAGCCGGAGCCGGCGACGCCGCCGCGACGACCTGCCGCCCCGGCGCAGCCCCCGGGAGGTGCGCGAGCTGTGCGAGCGGGCCATCGCCCTCGGCCAGCAGCTCGACCTGCTCTACGTGACCCGCGACAGCCAGCGCAAGCTGGTCCGGGTGCTCCCCGAGCGCCTCGCCACCAACCCCCAGGGCCAGCAGGTCCTCGTGGCGATGGACGTGCAGCGCAAGCAGCGGCGCTCCTACCAGGTCACCCAGGTCGAGCGCCTCGCCGTCGTGGAGGCCTGAACCGTGGCCGCCCCCGGGATCGACGGCGCGACGGCCCTGGTCACCGGGGCCTCCTCGGGCATCGGCGCCGAGATCGCCCGGGAGCTCGCGCGGCGCGGCGCCGGGCAGGTGTTCCTCGTCGCCCGGCGCCGGGACCGCCTCGCCGCCCTCGCCGACGAGCTCGGCCCCGCCGCCCGCCCGCTGCCCGCCGACCTCGCCGACCCGGCCGACCTCGACCGCCTCCTCGCCGAGCTGCCCGCCGTCGACCTGCTGGTGAACAACGCCGGCTACGGCTGGGGCGCCCCCGTCGCCGAGCAGGCCGCCGAACCCGCCCGGGCGCTGGGCATGATCGACCTGAACTGCCGCGCGCTCACCGCGCTCACCCTCGCGGTGCTGCCGGGCATGATCGAGCGCGGCCGCGGCTGGATCCTCCAGGTGGGCTCCATCGCCGCCTTCGTGCCCCTGCCCACCATGGCGATCTACGGCGCGACCAAGGCCTACGTCCACGCCTTTTCCGAAGCGCTGCGCGCCGAGACGCGCGGCACCGGGGTCCGCGTCCACG